>CAZNDR010000356.1:0-4991 GCA_964571835.1 uncultured Cytophagia bacterium
CATTAGTAGTACAAATTAACAACGAAAGACTAAAAATCCAACCACATAATACGAATGATAGTGTTTTTTGGGGACCGAAGTGGTCAGTGATGATGCCGAAAATTGCCGAGCCGACAATGCCCGAAGGGATAACAGCGACAAAAAATTGGGTTGTGCCCTCCTTTGAGAAACCCATTACTTTCTGGGCATAAACAGCCATAAAAATAATAATGGTTTCTATGGCATCCTCATAAAAAAATTTGGCAACAAGAAATCGCCTTACTCCCGGATACTTTTTGGTATTAGCCAGTCCTTCCCAGATTTTCTTAAAGGATGTTTTGATGTTGAGGCGAAATTTTTCAGCGATAAGTGTGTCCAGCCGGGGTTCTTTGATAAAAATAAAGGCTGGAATGGCAAAAATTAAGAAAAGAGCCGCCGACGGAATAAATGAGGCGATACTACCTCCCTTTTCGATAAACGGAATTTGAATACCAAAAAGCGATCCTTCGACCAACGGCAAGACCAGGATCAGCCCAACAATGGATCCGACATAACCAATGGCAACACCATAGCCGGAAACCCGCCCCAGGCTTCGGTGAGAACACACGTTGGGGAGGAGAGCGTTGTAAAATACTAACCCTCCCTGATAGGCATAGTTAGCAATGGTATAGAAAATGATGGCGACAAAAACCTTGAACGTAGTGAGCTTAATAGCATAACCAGCCACGCCAATAAACGCGGTGAAAGAAATACATAAAAGCGTAAAAGTAATTAAAAAAGGCAACTTGCGATGAAAGCGATCCGAAATCTCGCCAAGTATGGGCAATGTCAGCGCTACCAGTATCATAGAAATTGAATTAGCGTAGCTGACGAATTGGTCGCCAAGCGATAAATCCACTACGATCCAAGTCGGAAAATACATACTGACAATATTCATCGAATAGATTGTATTTGCAAAATCATAGATAATCCAGGAGAGCGTAGCCGCGATATTTGCTTCTGATTTTTTGTTCATGTCGTTCAATCAGAAACTTTTTGCACCAGGCGAACCAATCGGTTGGTTAGACCGCGATAGGATTTATGCGGTGGAATAACTAAGGCGAGAATGACATGTTGATCAAAGGCTTTAAAAAAACGGAAAATTATTCTTCTTTTATTGTTACCTTCGATGATCAGTTCATTAATTTCGTCAATCCCACCCATGACATCAGCCATTTTCTGAATTTCTTGAAATAATACCGACAATTCAACCAATCGATCTTCAGGTATGATTTCATCTGTCAGATTATGAGCTAAGGCCAGCCCTTCTTCAGATAGCAAATAGGCAGTTTCGTAATTGCCAAGCTTTACCACTTCAGCCATAAATTTTTCTATGCTTTCTTGTGGAGAAATTTCCTCAGTCATATTGTAAGCCCTAAACTAAATACATTAATTAATATTATTCATGATAAGATTGATAATTGATTTTAGCGTTTCAAAAACGCCTACACCTTGCGTGGCGATGGTTTCGAATTGTGGCACGCTAAAAAAATTGAGCCTTTGTTGTAATGAGTGTGGATTGGTACGGTTTGGTAAATCAATTTTATTATATTGAAGCACCCAGGGAAATGTTTCCAGCGTCTTGCCCATGGCAATTAGGTTTTCCTCCAAATCAAGCAGGGTGCTCAGATTGTCGTCCATGCGCTCCTTCTGGGAATCAGCGACAAAGACAATGCCATCGACTCCGGAAAGAATTATTTTTCGGCTTTGCAGGTAGCAGACTTGACCAGGAACAGTGTACAGATTAAAGCGCGGTTTTTTCCCTTTTATTTTTCCCAATTCTAATTGGAGAAAATCGAAAAAAAGCGTACGCTCTTCTTTGGTATTCAGTGTGACTAAATTACCTCGAAGCGAAGGATCCAATTTATTGTGAATATAAAGGAGATTGGTAGTTTTTCCACTTAAGCCGGGGCCATAGTACACTATTTTTAAGGTAATTTCCTGTGTTGCCCAGTTAATAAACATAACCTATTTTAGCTAAAAATTGAAAGCTTTATCCAACTCTTCGTTGAGGTACTTATTAAAATCAACATCCACAAAGGACATGGCATTTTTTTCATCTTCTTGGACATTCGCTAGTACCTCAGATAACATGGCAAGGGCGCGTTTAGTAAAGATGCGAATCATTCCCAAAGCCGCCTTATTGTCAAAGATCGAAATGAGCAAAAAATTAGAACCGACATTTGAAAGATAGGCGTTAAACCGGTCACCTTCGTGGAAGATGAATTTAAACTGTTTTTTCTCGCCAATGATTTTTGCAATTTCCGTCGTGGCGGAAAAATCCCCTGCTGCTAGCGCTGAAAGATTGGCGATGTCAAGGTCTGTCGTTGTGCCACGTTGGGTAATTGGATGCCCATTCATATCGGCAAAGATGATGGTTTTTGCTCTGCTTTTGTCTGCAAGTTCAGCTATAATTTCAGCTATTGCTTGGTAAATTTTCCCAGATAATACAATGGGCTGACCACTGTCTTTCTGTTCCCAATTCATAGTTGTAATCTCCATTTATTTTAAAATAAAATTACCTGCCAATTAAAAGCCTGTCAGCTAAAAATTCTGGCAATCTCGCTTCTATCATTTTTTTGCGTGTGATTTCGATATTGTAGCCAATACGGATTAGTTCGTAAGTTTTTCTTGATGTATCAATCAATCCAAAAGCTGAGGCCGGGTTATTGTCGCGAGGCTGTCCCACGCTGCCGACATTAATGATATAACGACAGTCATCGAGCAGCGGCAGCTCCCTTTCGTATTTGAGAGTATATTTTTGTTTATGGTCTTCAATGTAGATGATTGGTTGATGAGAATGCCCGATAAAACAAATTTGCCCATCAAATTTTGAAAAATTCAATATTGCATCATCAATAGATAAAATATAATCCCAATTCTCCGGAATATACGGGTTGGCATGAGTCAGATAAAACCGACCAACAGTTTGAATAAAGGAAAAATGGCCAAGAAATTCAAAGCTTGCTTTGGTCAGCTGCCTCAAGGTCCAATTAATTGCTTCTTTGGCGAATCGATTAAAATAAGCCAATTCAGCCGGTTCGACACAAGCATAATCATGATTGCCAGTTAAGATGATCGCGCAACTTTTCCAGACACGGTCTATGCATTCGTTGGGATTCGGCCCATAGCCAACGACATCGCCTAAGCAAAGTATTTTGTCCACATGCTCTTTTTCAATTTGCTTCAATACCGCTTCGAGCGCTTCCAAATTGCTGTGAATGTCCGAAATAATTGCGTAGCGCAATGCCCGACCACCTTAATAAATAGTATTATAAAATTTTAATAAAATATAGTTTTAAATTTAGATTTATGCAAGACTATTTTGTCACTTTACCGTTAAAAAATTTCGACCGTAATAGTCGGTTCAAGCTGACTTATCTTTTAAGGCCTTTTCATTTAGAAATAAGCAAAGCAAAGCCATTCGACATTGTTGATAAACTACAGCAGAGAAATCGGATCGATATCAACATGGATTTTGATATTTTTTAATTTCTTTTCATTTTTAAAATTTTTCATAGCTATGGATAGCTGCTGCCTGGCGATTTTCCCCGCCGGATCTGCCTTTTTATCAAGTTTTATTATTATTTGCCAGCGATATTTGTCTTGAAGCTTGATGAAGGGAGACGGGATTGGCCCAAAAATTTCACCGATATGGTGTGGCAAATTGAGACAATTATAAAATTGTGATGCTGCTCTGGCCACTTGTTCCATCTCTTCACCTTTGAAAAGAACATAAATCAATTTGCCGAAGGGCGGATAACACAACTCCTTACGAAAAGGAATTTCATTCGAAAAAAAGCCTTTAAAGTCATGTTCTTTTGCAAATATCAGGCCAGAGTTTTCTGGTGAATAAGTCTGAATGATAACTTCGCCAAGCAGCTCTTTTCTTCCAGCTCGCCCAGCTACTTGCGTCAACAATTGAAATGTACGTTCGGTAGAGCGAAAATCAGGCAGCAATAAACTGGTGTCCGCAGAAATGACGCCAACGAGAGTTACCTTTTGAAAATCCAAACCCTTGGCGACCATTTGCGTTCCCAAGAGCACATTATATTTGCCGCTGGCAAAATCGCTCAAAATTTGATCGTGAGCATGTTTCCTGCTTGTCGTATCCAAATCCATGCGCACAACTCGTGCCAATGGAAACAGTTTGGTTAGCTCTTTTTCGACTTTTTGTGTGCCAATCCCCTTGAACAAAATATCAGCGCTGCCGCAGATTGGGCATTTATCGGGAGCTCTTTTATTGAAGTTACAATAATGGCAACGTAGCAGATTACCAGAGGCATGGTAAGTCAGAGTAATTTCGCAGTGATCACATTTTTCAATAAAACCGCAATCTTTGCATTTGAGGTAGGTCGAATAGCCGCGCCGGTTTTGCAGCAAAATGATCTGTTGATTCAACGATAATTTTTCATGAATTTTTTGCTGCAACAATTTTGAAAAAATGGAAACATCTTGTTTAGGATATTTCTTTCGCTGCGATAACATATCCACCAGGGTCACTTTCGGCATGGGTATCCTATCTATCCGATTGGGCAATTCGAGCAAATGATACTTTAAAGCTTTGGCGTTGAAATAAGATTCCAGTGAAGGTGTAGCGGAACCCAACACGACAATCGCATTATTAATCGTACCGCGAATTACCGCCACATCTCTGGCATGATAAAATGGTTGAGTTTCGTATTGCTTGTAAGAAGCCTCATGCTCCTCATCAACAACGATGAGCCCAAGATTTTTTAAAGGGGCAAAAATAGCCGAACGAGGTCCTATGGCAATTTTAAACCGACCCTCTTTTAGATGACGCCATGAATCATAGCGCTCACCAGGCGACATTCTACTATGCAGCACAGCGACTTGTTCGGGAAAATTGCGCGTAAACCGGCTCACGGTTTGAGGTGTCAAAGAAATTTCCGGCACCAAAACAATAGCGGTTTTCCCTTTGCGCAGGGCGATCTTAATCGTTTCTATATCTG
>CAZNDR010000357.1:0-4985 GCA_964571835.1 uncultured Cytophagia bacterium
ACTGCTGAAACCGCTTCAGCGGTTTTTATTCATTCACCCTGTGATCGGTTACTATAATTTTCAACGGAGAAATCAGTCATGAAGCTTTTCAAATTAGCAATTTTTTTATTGGCCGTTTTTGTTTCGGAACTCAAAGCGCAGCAGCTTGATATCACCCATTCATCAATTTTAGTATCACCCAACATTAAATCACCAGTGAAAGAAACAGTGGTGAGAATTTTGCAAGAAGAAATAAAAAGTCGAACTTCAATTACCTGGCATCAGATAAAGACCTGGGACAAAAAGTCCAGCGCCATAATTGCCATTACTCTTGCCGCGGATAAAAAACTGGCAGGTAGAGTGGTGCCCCAAAGAAAAGGTGTTGATCTCTCGGAAAATAAACCTGAAGGCTATCGTATTTTGACTGAAAATAATAAAGGAGAGACAATCATTTGGATCATCGGAACCGAAACACGGGCAACGGTTTTTGGCGTAGGGAAACTTTTGCGCACCGTGCTGTGGGAGGAGGGAAAAATCTATCTACCTGAAAAGATGGATTTTTCTACTTCGCCGCAGCAGTCAATACGCGGGCATCAGCTTGGTTACCGCAATACGGCTAATTCTTATGATGCCTGGGATGTTAACCAGTACGAACAATACATCCGCGAACTGGTTTTATTTGGGACAAATGCCATTGAAAATATTCCGTTCCAGGAGCATGACTACAGCGTGCACATGCCTATTCCCCGCCAGGAAATGAATATCCGCCTCAGTGAAATCTGCGCCGCCTATGACATCGATTATTGGCTTTGGACGCCGGCGACGTTCGATTTGACAGATGCAGAAAAACGAGCGGAAATGCTAAATTTGCACGAGCAGTTTTACCAATCGTGCCCCAGGCTCAATCAGGTATTCTTCCCCGGCGGCGATCCGGGCGACAATCATCCGCGCGAGGTGATGCCATTCCTCAAAGATTTATCCATTCGTCTGAAAAAATATCACCCCGACGCCGGGATTTGGATTTCTCTGCAGGGCTTCAGCGCAGAGCAGATCGAATATTTTTATTCCTATTTAGAAACTAACCAACCGGACTGGCTGCGAGGAGTGGTCTCGGGCCCCAGCAGTCCACCAACAGCGGACACTCGTTTTCGGCTGCCGACAAAGTTTAAGCACCGCCTTTACCCTGATATTACTCACAACGTTCGCTGCGAATATCCGGTTCACCATTGGGATCAGGCTTACATGCTGACCATTGGCCGGGAGGGCATCAATCCGCGGCCGTATTTTCAGGCAAAAATTCATGACACGTATGCGCCGTTCACCGATGGTTTTGTTTCCTATTCTGATGGCGCTCATGATGACGTGAACAAAATTGTCTGGAGCATGTCCGGCTGGGATAGGAACAAACAAGTCCGTGATATACTGATTGAGTACAGCCGTTTCTTTTTCGGGCCGGCAGTCGCAGAAAAAGCTGCCGAGGGTATTATCGCGCTTGAGCACAATTGGGTCGGGCCGATAATTCAAAACGCCGGGGTGGAAACAACTTTGGAGTATTGGAAAAAGCTGGAAGCAGAAAATCCATCACTCAAAAATAATTGGCGCTGGCAAATGCTGGTGCTGCGTGCCTATTATGACGCTTACCAGCGCCGACGAAAAATTTATGAACAAGGATTAGAAAAAGAAGCAAACTTGATTTTGGCGCAAACAAAAACGCTTGGCATCGAGCGAGCGATGGATAGCGTTTTGGTTATCGTGAATAAAGCCGATACCGAGCCGATTGCTCAGGACTTGTTTGCCAAAATAGTCCACTATTGTGAAGACTTGTTTCATTCCATTGGGCTGCAAACCAGCGTTTCTATCTATCAGGCATCTAATTCCCAGCGCGGCTGTATTCTCGATTTTGTCAATTATCCGCTCAACAACCGCTGGTGGCTGGCGGATGAATTCAAAAAAATCAGAGCCATGAAAAGTGAGGAGGAAAAATTGGCACGGCTGGAAATTATTCGAACCTGGGAAAATCCCGGCGAGGGCAACTATTATGATAATATTTCCAATATCGAAACGGGACCTCGGGTGAAAACGACCTCCTACGATGCCTGTGATGTCGCTTGGTGGGACGATGGTTATAGCCGCGCCCGCTTGTCTTCACAATTATTTCAATGGGAACCAGTGCTGGAATATGAAAATCTCGATTTCAATGGGTGCTACCTCATTCGCGTCTGCGGTTTGGGCGAGGCGTTAATCCGTGCTGATGGCGAACGCTTAGAGCCAATTCTTTATCAAAGAGGTTTTGGTGAGTTCAAAGAATTTATCGTGCCACGATCTATCACCCAGGATGGGAAAATGCGCGTTTCTTTTGATCGCCCTGAAGAATCGCATTTGAACTGGAAACAGTTTTCGTTTATTTCAGATGTGTGGCTGATAAAACGGTAGCCACAATTTTTTCTCAGTTTCTGACCGGTGGGCTAATCACACCTAAAAACCGTCCCATCCAGTAAGGCAACAGAAAAGTATCGCCGGCGCTTAACTCACTCTGCCGATCATCGGCATCCATCGTAAATAAATTCCGGTTGTGTTTCAGCTCTGGACGCTCATCCGGCGGCAGCACTTCGGTAATTGTTTGTCCCCAAAAATTTGGTTCTACAAATTCGATGTCGCGTCGGTGACTGTTAGTGGTGGCAAATTGAACCATATCTAAAGGAAACTCTTTCAAATGCCAGATTGAGACTTCCAGATCAAAATCCGTGGCGCCAGTCATGGCATAGCAAAAATTCCACAGCGCGTTTTTCTCGGGCCGTTCCCACCACCAATGATCTTTTATCGCCTGGCGATAGATCAATTTTAATGAATCATTGAAGGCATAAGGGTACAGACTCCAGTAAGCCAAAAAGTACATCTCATCATCGGAATGGTTCCATTCGGCTGATAACATTTTGCTCCACGCATCTGCCGTTTCGGGTGCCGGCCCGATTTCGCTGAAGGGGCGTTTCAGATTTTCCAAATAGCCGTGATGGTTCATCAAGTCAAAAGCCTTTTCTTGGAACAGCTTTTTGCCAGTGAAGTGATAGGCTGCTTGTAAAAAGGCGATGATGTTGGACGAGCATATTTTTCTATCGCCAACCATGGTGTCAAATCGATTGACATACTGAGGCTGCCAGCGTCCCCACAACGACGGTCTGCCGTCATCATCAATCAGACACAAATCGTTTTCGATAATGTAGGTCATCAGATTGTCCAGCAGGTTAATCGCTCTATTGCGCCAGGATTCTTCATCGCTGTACTCGGCGATCAGCGTCAGGGCGAAGACTTGTCCGACCGTCTGGTCGCTGCTGGCAGAAGCCCGCCAATCCCACTCTGCCTCGTCGGCATGCCTCCAGCTAATCGTTCCCTGATAGCCTTGGTACCAATAATCGTCAACAAACGATCTAAATTCCTGTTTGAATTCTGCAAAGCCGCGACGTTCGAACGAGCGCCCGAATAGGCCTTTGATGCCGCTAATGGTATGCAAACGCTCCATCGCTTCAAATGCTTCGTGACAGTTCTGTTTTGCCTCAGTCGAACCCGTAACGAGATAGCGGAACAACTGGCTGCCGAGGTACATGCTGGTCCACAAATTATCGCTGTCAGCGGGGCGAGTTTCAGCTGTGGCCAACTCATGATTGGTCAGTCGGGTAACATCACAGTTGAGACCGTAGCGAATATGGCGCTGGCGCACCTGTTGCTCATAAATGTTCGCTTTGTCTTCCAGGGTCATTTTTTGATAGCAAATTTGACCCAAGCCCTTGTCTGTCAGAATGAGCACAGAATTATCTGGCCCAGCGGAAATGTGTTTGATCACCTCTCCAGGTAGCCAGCGCTCGCCGTAGTAATAATTAAATTTGCCATCTTCCCGCAACATAAATGCTCCTTTGGTGGATCCGAACCACAACGTGCCCTTTATTTCTTCGATAGCTGTCAATTCTGTCCAGGGCAGTTTTTTATTTACCAGACCAATTGATTTTCCACCATTTTCTAATTTCAAATAGCCATCTGCTGTGCCAATCAGAATGGAACTTCCATTATCTGCCATGCCAAAACAGGTGAGTTTATTGCCGTGATAGATTGGTTTCAACTCAACCTGCTGAACAGAAAAACAATAGAGCGTTCTGTTGGTGAGTATTAAAAATTGATCCTTTGCTTGATGGTACTTTATCGCCAGCACTGAATCGCCCGGCAGTTTGCCTTGCCACAAAGGTTCAGCTTTTTTTAAATAAACAAGATTATCGCCGTCAGAAATAAGAAACGAAAAATCAGCGCCAGCGCACAGGATATTTGCCTGAGGTAAATTATGCTGCCAGTAAACTTTGCCCGCCCAGGCATTGCTGAATACTGCTTTATCATCGAGATAAACAAATTGATTTTCATAAAGCACCAGGTCGCTAAGTTGTTTGTCTGCCATGGGGCGATAGGTTTGATCCGGCACTAAAAGACCGGGATACTGGAAATGTCCATTATTTGGACGAAAAATCCCATTCGCAGCCAAAACTTGAATCACTTTGTTGCGGTCACAAAATACCTTTTTGAGTTCGATGTTTTTCTCATTGAAATAATATTTAACCGCATAATCCTGTAAATAGGGGATATCTTGATAGACAGGTTGTCCCTTTTTGTTGACCTGTTTGGCGGAGTTGCAGTTGAGAGAAATCAATAAAATGCCCAAACAGAAAGTAACAAAGATCGATTTTTTCATGAGAGATTTTTTTTCCTTTTTTATTAATTTGAAAAAAATCATTTAGTCCCGCCTCGCCAGAATAAATGAAACTGAAAGTCTGTCTTTTTTTTGGCGGATTAGCGCTTCAAATTTTTTAGAGTTGACTCATAATCAAGATAATGAAAAAGAATTAAGTAGCAAGTGATTTTTTTAATTTCAATTTTTCTTACTGATTTAACTTGATGAAATAAACCGACAACGGCAAAACATTGAAAGATTTTTCTTTCAAAAGTTTTTTACCTGTTTGATCGTAGAT
>CAZNDR010000358.1:0-4970 GCA_964571835.1 uncultured Cytophagia bacterium
CCGTTCTAAAGAACGGAGCTATTCAATATTTATTAATAGCTCCGCCATTTATGGCTTTAGTCGTTAACATTCTGAAAACCGATGGGGGTATTTTTGCTAATTTTTGATTTAATTTTGACCGAGTATTATGGTCAAAATAATCAAAATGGCTTGAGAACAAAACGAGAGATGATGTTTATCGCCAAGCAGCTGAGCGGGCGCTCACTGCAATGCCAAAAGAGCGGGGAGAAATTCGAACATTTAAAATGACCACTATTTAATTCGGAGGCAAGTTGCCCGCTTTTTTAGGTTTTGATCGCGGTCCGATTATCGGCATTGGCAATCGTGCTACCAATCCTCAAGGACAGATTTCCAAAGTGTTGGCAGGATGACGACTTTTTCCCCGTCGTTGGGCTTTGTAACAGACATGACAACAGATAAGTTGCCCAGCAATTTGATTTGCGCACCATCAGATTGGCACTTATCCTGCTGCCATTGCTCTGATGTAAAAAATTAGAAGAGTGGGATTTATGAAAAATTAACACCCAATCAAAATCAGAAATGGTTCAGTTTTGAATAAGTGACCCGACAGAAGCAGTGGCGGCGATACCAATATGTGGAAAAAGCAATTGATGATTTTTAGCAATAAAAATTGAAGAGTGCAACCATAAATGCTAAACCAAATTTATTAAATCGAACCTAAAGAAATCACAATTAATCAATTTCCAAATAAATGACACGTTACTAAATTTCAAAAACCAAAATAGCATGATAAAGCTCAAAGAATTGCTCCCATTTAGTTTGAGATTTGGGCTTTAGCTTATCGTAATTTATTATTTATGGACAAATGCGACGGATCGCATTTGGTACTATCCTTAGGGAATTTCCAAAATTTAAATTAGATTTTTATGTATGACTTATTTCAAGAAGTTGCCTTGCTACGAGACATTGCCGAAAAGGAAAATAAAAAGGGAGATGTGGCAACAATTGTAGACCATCATCAATCGTCAACCTTCGAAGATGGCTATTCTTTGGAAGTTTTCAATGCGCTTGGGGATACTATTGCAGTCGTCACTGTCACAGAATCTGAAATTGAGACCTTGAAAGAAAATGAGGTGTTTAGCGTACGCTCATTGGAAGCAGTTTAATGGGCATATCGATCATTTTGACCTTGGCGCTTCTGTGATACATTGCTACAGGCGAAAACTGCGTTTTAAAATTCTATCGCCAATCCTCCGACCGGCATCACCTGCCACTGCAATACTTTTTCGACAGAGCCATCATCCTGATATGAATATTGCCAGATATTATCCCGGCCGTAAACGTTCATCAAATCAAAATAGGTGATGATATTCCAGCCACTGAACATGAACCGACGATCGAGCCGAAGATCAAGTCGATGATATGGAGGAAAGCGATGATTATTGGAAAGCACTGTCTCATCAGTTACCCAGGTATGGAGATAATTATAATAGACTGGCTGGGTGTAAGGCCTGCCGCCAAGATAACGCCAGCGGAGGCTCACATCCATTTGATCGGCCAAAGGCAGCAGCCAGGCAAAAAAATGGTAACAGGTGTTGGCCTTCAGTTTGGCGTACCAGCTAAACTTGCGAAAATCAATCCGGATGCCATTGATAAAGGTGAAAACGTGTCGGTAGTCATAATCCCAGTTATAATATGCCTCGAAGCGTGGATCGAGGCCTTTGGAAATTGAATAGGCATAGCTGATGGTGAAATAGTAATTATGCGACATTTTTTTTTGTAGGAAAAATTCCATACCTTCAGCATAACCTTTTCCTTGATTGACCAGTCGCCCGCGAGCTCGATCAAACGGATCAGGTGTGGTCCAGGCAAGTGGAATGGGAACATGGCGGCAGTCTTTATAAAAAACTTCAATCGTTCCGCGCATATCTTCGCGGAACAATTTTTCCAGACCAAGCACCACCTGCTGCGTCCGTTTGTAGTTGAGATCGCTGTTATCTGCATGTGCTGTGAGTGATACATAAGCTGGCGATTGCGATTGCTGTCCCAGCGCCAGGTTTAAGGCCAAACCTTTTCCCATATCAACAGAAAGTCCCAACCTCGGATCAACTGCACTTCGATCGATATAGCGAAGGTAATCAAAACGCGCACCACCAGTTACTGTCAGCCGTGATAGCGGACGCAGTTTTGTTTCTGCATAAGCGCCAACTTTGAAGGTATTTTTTTGGGTTGCCACTTTCCACTCTGGATAAGCTGCAAAGACGCCAGCAATCGGGTTGGGTTCTACTGAAATATCGTAGATAAAAATCGTATCGGGATTGAACCATTCATCGTGGTTAAAAGTGATGTATTTGGCATTGAGACCAAAATCGAATTCAATTTTTTTTGCTGGCAAGAGCGTAACATCATATTTGAAAGCTCTTTCGATTTCGGTGGAAATATTGGTATAATAAGCATGGCCGTTATCGCGATAGACAAATTGATCCCAGTAATTCAAGGTCTGCGACAGGGTGAGGTTCGATAATCCAAAGCTGCCAAATAAGGTGCGCAGCGTTCCGCCAAAAGCGTATTGATGACTCAGCGATTTTACATTTTCTGCGCCGCGACTGTAGCCACCCTGTTCTTCATCTTCGATGGTAACGCGATCGTCACCATAGATGCCATTGATCAGCAGCTTATTTTTGGCATTAAAATTATAGGAAATTTTTCCCTGCAAGCTGTAATATTTGGGAACTGCGGTTAAGCCAGTGGAGGCGATAATTAAATCGAGAAAACTTTTTCTGGCGCTCAAGATCCACGAACCTTTGCCGTTAGCAAGGGGACCTTCAGCCATTGCGCCAGCGCCCGACATGCCTAAATAAAAATGTCCTGCATAATTTTCAAAGTTACCGTCTCGCAAAGAGATGTCCATCACTGATGAAGCTTTATCGCCGTAGCGAGCGGGAAATGCTCCGGCATAAAAATCGACACGACGAATAAAATAGGTATTAATCATATTGATCGGACCGCCGCCGGTTCCCTGATAGGCAAAATGGTTGGGATTAGGGATTTCGATATTATCCATTACAAATAGATTTTCGCCAGGCATGCCACCGCGGACGATGATTTCATTTTCCGCATCAGAGCCGGAAACCACTGATGGCAAGGCTTGAACAACGCGCTGCACATCTTCGGCGCTGCCCGGATCAGAACGGATCTCTTCGAAATCCATGCTGCGATTGCTAACCACGGCGTCTTTGGCTTTGTGAAAATAACCAGCCGTTACCACGACGCTGTCACTTTCCAGCACGGTTGACTTTAATTCCACTTTTAAATAAGTCTTTTTGCCGGGATTGACCACAACATTGGCTACAATGCGCATTTCGTAGCCCATCATCTGGAAGCGAAGGTTAAAAGAACCGGCCGGTACACGCTCGATGAGAAAATTGCCATCGAAATCTGCTGCCGCACCTATCTGCGTTCCTTCAATCAAAACATTGACGGCCGGCAACGGGCTCTGGGTTGTCTCATCGACTATTTTCCCCTGGATGGCGCCAGTGAGTATCGTCGACTTGTTAATTTCCTCTGTTAATAATGAACGGGCAAATAAGCAGGACAAAATTATCGTAAGAATTAATAAGCGATTGAGATGATTGATAGAAGCCAAACTCGCCTCCTCGACTTAGATTCAATTTTGCCTGTTTAACGAAAGGCAGTTTTTTTTGTTTCATGGCAGATTAAAAAATATCTTTACTTTAAATACAATTATTTGTATATTTTTACCCAATGTTAAAGTTGACGTCCAGCAATCAAATGAGGGAAAAAACATGACTCGTCCTAAACTCGATATGATCAACAAGTGGCAGGTAGAAAAAATTCTCGATGAAGCTTATACGGTACTGGAAAAAGTTGGTGTTTTAATTGAAAACAACGAGGCGATGAAATTATTGGGAGATGCCGGCGCTACCGTTGAAGTGAAAAAACAAAAAGTTTTTTTGCCTAAATCTCTGCTCGACTCGTGTCTAAAATCGGCGCCTAGCAAAATTGCCGTCTATGATCGAGAGGGCAAGCCAGCTTTGAACCTATCCGGCGATAATATTCATTTCGATCCGGGTTCAGCCGCGTTGACGATTCTTGACTGGAAAACGCAGCGTCAGCGCCGACCAGTGACACAGGATTTGATAAACTTTAGCCGGTTGACCGACCAATTGCAAAACATAGCAGCTCAATCCACCGGACTAATTTCGACCGATATTCCTAAAGAAATTCAGGATCGCTACCGTCTGTTCATCGCGCTGCAAAACGGAAGCAAACCAATTGTTACCGGAACTTTCGCGATTGAAGCCTTTGAAACCATGAAAAATATGTTAATAGCCATCCGAGGTAGCGCTGCTCACTTGAGAGAACAACCATTGGCAATTTTCGATTGTTGTCCCTCTCCGCCCTTGAAGTGGAGCAATTTGACCTGTCAAAATTTGATCGATGCCGCCAAAGCAAACATTCCAGCAGAACTGGTTTCCATGCCGTTGACTGGTGCCACTTCACCCGGTACAATTGCTGGCGCGGTAGTGCAGCATGCGGCAGAAAGCTTGAGCGGTGTGGTGATTCATCAATTAGCCCGAGCGGGAGCACCGATAATTTGGGGCGGCTCGCCGGCGGCTTTTGACATGCGCCACGGCACCACACCGATGGGCGCTATCGAGACTATGATGATCGATGCAGCCTACGCTAAGGTGGGGAAGTTCCTTGGCTTGCCCACTCATGCATATATGGGATTAAGCGATGCTAAACTGCTGGATGCGCAAGCGGGATTAGAAACAGGTATGGGAGCTATCATGGCTGCTTTGAGCGGAATAAATATGATCTCCGGCCCGGGCATGCTGGATTTTGAAAGCTGTCAGTCGTTGGAAAAGTTAGTCATCGATAACGAAATTTGCGGCATGGCACTTCGTCTGGCAAAGGGTGTTGAACTAAGAAAAGATTTCAGCGCTGATTTGTACGGCGATATTTATAATGGCGAACATTTTCTT
>CAZNDR010000359.1:0-3079 GCA_964571835.1 uncultured Cytophagia bacterium
GAGGAGGTCATTCGGAACGCCGGGCGCGAGATCAACGAACACTGGCGAGCGGGCGGGGCTTCGCCTTCGCTCAAAGAGATTCAGTGCCGAAAAGCGGGTTCTGGGTTTGGGTTTGTCCCGCCAAATCCCTGCCCGCAGCTAACGCCAGCCGTTAGGAATAACTTCAACCATCCGCGCTCATAAAATTTAGATAATCATTTATAAAAGATTCTTTGAAAACAATCATTATTTATCACTCTCATAAAAAAAATAAATCGCCAGATTGTCAGTTTATCAAAACTGTTTATTCTAGGAAGCCTCAATGAAACATTCCTTTTTGCTTTTGCTCTTTCTCAGCATTTTGCTCACACAAGTTTTGTTGGCACAAACAACCGCCAGCCTCACCAGCAAGCAACAATCCTGGCGGGCCATCGTGCTTTGCTCTGAGAAAAACGGCTGAATTTATCTGCACCTTGAAGGTTCGCCGCAACAGCGGGGATTTCAGCATGGCTATTTGCTGGAAAAGGAAATTGGTGAGGCAAATCGTAGCTATTTTTTCGCCTCACCTATGAATGATGGCAAAAGATCCAGTCGCCTGTGATAATTTTTTTTTCTTAAAAAGAACTCCCATTAAAACCACATCGAGTTTAATGAGAGTTCTTTTTTCCTGATGATATTCTGTAGCTTACCTAATTCCTTGCTTCCATTAACCTAACATCTTCTTCAATTCAGCCTTTGTCAATTTATCCGTCCCATTATCACCAATTTTGATGAATTTATTTTTAAACTTAAAAACTATTTTTTCACCCAGGGCAACAATTTTGGCAAGTTCAGGATAATTTAAAATCAATTCAGCATAAGCTTGACTGCCATATTTGATATCGATGGTTTTCTCTTTGGCGAATTCTGTATCCATCCACCAGTTTTCTTTTTTGTAAAAAGATTTATCACCGATCCGAATAATTTCATCTCCTATTGTTAGCGTTTCCGCCTCTTTCATCGAGCGCGTCTGCTTGCTCATTTTCACCTGATAGCCGCTTACGCCATTTCCCGCGGCATAGCCTTTTGCTTCACTTTTCTGAGCCAGCGGAGGCGCATTTAACGCGCCATCAACCGCTATCATAGGCAAAGCTCGGCTCGATCGTTGGATATCCTGATGCGCTAATTCATTTTCTTCCTGAACCAAAAACGACGTGTAAGGTGACATGACGCCATATTTTTTCGACAAGCGAATGACCTCCTCTTTCAGCTCATCGTTTTCACCATGGAGTCGAATTTCTTCCATCAAAAAACCAATTTTCCGTGTTGCCCAGAGATGCGCTAAAAAGCCATTTTCCTTTGAGGCAGAAAACTCGGTTTCATAGGTAAATTTTTTAATCTTGCCAGCAACACTTCCAGTCAAAGTAATGCGGGCATTGTTGTCCTTTTCATAACGTCCTAACATTGTAACTTGCGAACCTTTGAACAAGTCCGGCAACTTTTTCGGATAAACATCTTCGACTTTGGCTGAGCCAAAATCGATGGCCAAACTTGTCAAAACCGGCAGGCTGACTTTATCATAAAACGAAGCAATCTTTGTTTCAATATTTTCATTCGGCTCAATATAATCTGAAGCGGCTTGATTTTCATTAGCAATTCTATCGAGCAGATAGGTATTCACATCATAGCCGACACCAAAGGTAAAAATCTTCACTTTATCTTTGTTGGCATTGGCGACATGTTTAATGATGTTTCCAACTTCCTGTTCTCCGCTGGTGGGCAAGCCGTCGGTCAGAAAAACAATACTGAGCGGTCGATCTTTATCGCCTTTCATTTTCAGCCCATCAAGCAAAGCCTCATGGATATTCGTGCCACCAGCCGCTTCCAAGTCAGAAATATAAGCTATAGCATCGGTTCGATATTGCGAGGCTTTGACTAAATTCTCGTTAAAGAATTTTGATTCAGTACTAAAGGAAATGATATTAAATCGGTCATTTTCGTCCAGGCTTTTCAAGCAATATTCCAAGCCTTGTTTCGCCTGTTCGATTTTTTCGCCTTTCATGCTGCCGGAAGTATCAAGGATAAAAATGATATCTTTACTTATTATCTCGCTGCGCTTGAAATCAACCTTCGGTGAAATCAGCAGCATAAAAAATCCCTTTTCATTCTCCCTCGGCTGATAGCACAGTAAATTTAAACCAAATTCAGCTTCAGAAAATGAATAGTACAAAACAAAATTTTCTTCAATTTGTTTGCGCTTTCCCTCAAAACTCACTTTGGCTCGATAATCTCCTGCTCTCGAAATGTCCACTTCATGGCTTGGCGAATAGATATTTTTAAGCGCAGCTTTTGACTCAATGGTCAAATTGATCGTCTGATCAATTGATTTTTCAGTCTGATTTGCACCATTTGTTGTCTCACGCTCAGACATTTCTCGGAAAATAGGCGGCGGAGGCACCGAGCGACCAGAGCCAAGCTCGCCGCGCAGCGGATAAGAAAATTTTACCAATCCGCCATCCTGGTCCAACAGAGAAGAATATTTTAAAACTATTTTTCTCTCTTTCTGTGGAGGAATGGGAAAGATGCTCGCAGCAAAGAGATCGTGATCGACGAATTCCAGCAAAGCTGGATCGATATTCTGTCTGACAATTTCTTCATAGATTTTTCGGGCTTTATCCTTTTCCAATAGCTCGCCTGACAAAATTTTGCCATCGGCATACATTTTAAAATCCGAAATACTGGCGCCTTTAGGCAAAGGAAAATAATAGGTGCCTTCAATTTGTCGCTTCGAGCCGTTGTAAAAAACCTGATCAACTTCTACTTCAGCGATCTGATCTGTTATTTCGACATTTACCCGATGCTCAGTTAGATCGGGAAGCGTTGGTGGAAAGCTTGGGTGAGGTCGCGGAATGATAAAACCTTGAGCAAATAACTGGCAGTTCAGGAGCATTGATGTTATCAGAATAAAGCTTCTGATTTCTTCTGGGTAACTCGTTTTTCGTTTCATGGTTTTGCCTTTCTTCTTTTGTTATTATTAATGAATGAAGTCGTTTCACTCATACATACAAATAGAAAAAAGGATTATTCCATGTTTTTCAGTTTTTTCCCAAAAGTTTCTTTA
>CAZNDR010000359.1:3179-4963 GCA_964571835.1 uncultured Cytophagia bacterium
AACTCAGCTTTGCTTTTTCTGAAATTTAATTGTGAAGCGGCTAACGCTTTTGAATCGGCTACAGCAATTGTATTCGATGCTGGCCGGACACTGCTGCCTTGGTGGGGAGCAGCCATCTTTTCTCGGCTGCTTTCGGCGAATTTGCATTCTTCTAATTCGTCACTCTTTTGTTTCGCCTGTTCGCCACCATATGCGCCCTCACCGGTTTTCCGCCTCGACGACGCTATTTTATCACTCTGGGAAGCTTCACCTTCCAAAACTTTTTCTTCGTCTTTGGCGCTGCTTACCACCGTGGCTGCTTCAGTTTTTGAAGCAGCAATTGTTGCAGGGCCCTTTTCCGGCGCAGCTGATTTATTATTTTGTTCTACCGGCAAAGTTAAAGGTCCTCTCTCGCTGGCAAAGGGCGCCGCTTCTTCTTGTTTTTGTTGACCGGGTAATTCTGTAAATATTTTTTTTTCTGAAATGTCATCACTCGTGGTCAGTTGCTTTTCCAATTCTATCGGTACATCAAATTTGCCTCGATCAAAAAATGAAATCTTGACAAAAAACAGCACCATCATCATTGCTACCGCCAAACCAGCAATTCGATAATTTAATTTTTGGGGCCAGGCAATGCTTATCAACGTATCAAATATTTTTTGTGCCGCCGTTTTTCTTTTTAAAGCTGGACGAATTTTTTCCATGATATTTCCTGTCAGCTCTTGCCAATAGCCAGCTTCCGGCTCGGAAAAAATTTTAGCCTTGCCAATCGAATTTATCGAAACGATTGTCTCGAACTCTTTTTGACACGTGGCGCATTGGGACAAATGATGCTCGAAAATCCTGCTTTCTTGCTCTGACAATTCTTTATCCCAATATAAAAACAGCTTGCTTTTAATTTCTTCACAGTTCATTTTTTTAATCCTGTTTATTTTTTAATTCCCAATAAGGCGACAGCAGCTTTTTGAGTTTTTCGCGAGCGCGCGATAAGCGAGACATCACCGTGCCGAGGCTGATATTTAGCTGCTCGCTAATTTCTTGATAGCTCAGCTCTTCTGATGTTTTTAATATAAACACTATCCTTTGCTCATCGGATAGTTTTCCTAGTGCCAAAGCGATTCTATTTTCATATTCTGATTGAATCACAGCTTTGAGTGGATTGCCGTTTGGTGAAAAATATTCGTCTTGGTTTCCTGCTTGAATATAGGTTTCCTGATAGCGGCGCTTTTTCTCAATCTGATTCAGGGTTGTATTGATAAGAATTCGATGCAACCACGGATAAAAAACTTTTTGTTCATCAAATGTTTTCAAGTTGGAAAAAACTTTTACAAAGGTGTCCTGCACAATATCATTGGTGTCATCATGATTTAATACCATCTTTCGTACCAAAACATAGAGCTGTTTTTGATATTTCAAAACTATTTTTTCAAAAGCGCGGATATTTCCTTTTTTGACTTTCTGAATCAAACGTAGATCTTCTTGGTCCGAATTTTTTGATTTATCCTTTTTCATGCCTGCACTTATCATACCGATGAAAGATCGATTTATTCCCGAAGAAAAACTGACTAAATTTAGTACAGATAAATTCTCAACCTTTATCAAGCCAATAGCTGGTATCACGATTCGCTTCGCATAATTTTTTGCTTACAGATTAGTACAATAGTTTGAAAGCCGCCGAGACGTAAAGTCTCCCTAAATTAATTTCGCTGTTTGAGGCCTTCATTTTTCCAGAGGCAAAAACAATTTAGGCTGACAGCTTCGTGGAGACTTCATCCCCCAGGTGACAAATTTATGAGTTGCTCTAA
>CAZNDR010000360.1:0-4959 GCA_964571835.1 uncultured Cytophagia bacterium
GGAGAAAAAATATTCGTTTAAGGACATCATTAGCAAAAGCAAAACGCTGCAAAAGATTTTCGATTTCCTGCCGGATATTGCCATGAGCGAGAGCACAGTATTGATTCGCGGCGACAGCGGGACGGGCAAAGAGTTGTTCGCTCGCGCTATTCATAATTTGAGTCAACGGGCAAAGAAGCCGCTGGTAATTGTCAACAGCGGCGCCTTGCCCGACACGCTGCTGGAATCTGAACTATTTGGCTACAAAAAAGGCGCTTTCACCGATGCCAAGAAAGACAAGCCAGGCCGGTTTGCGTTAGCCGAGGGAGGTACAATTTTTTTGGATGAGATAGGCGAAATTTCTCCAGCGATGCAGGTCCGGTTGCTGCGCGTGCTGGAGAAAAAAGTATTCGAACCACTGGGAGGAACCGAATCGATTAAAGCCAATGTTCGAGTTGTCGCCGCAACCAACCAAAATGTCGAGCAACTGGTGGCGCAAGGAAAATTCCGCGAAGATTTATATTACCGTCTGAATGTGGTCTCCATCAAGCTGCCGACGTTAAAAGAACGAAAAGAAGACATCCCGCTTCTAATCAATCATTTTATCAATCGGCTAAATAAAATAAAAAGCAAAAATATCGCCGGCGTTTCTGATGAGGTACTAACCCTGCTAATGAATTACAATTTCCCTGGCAACATCAGAGAGTTGGAGAATATTATTGAATATAGTTTTATTTTGTGCCATGATCAGGAAATTCAGATCTCTCATTTGCCAGAACAATTGACAGAAAAATATCTGAAAATGAGCGATCATTTGACAGCCGGCTTAACGCTGCAGGCAATTCAAAAACGCGCTATCGAGCAAGCGCTGATCCGTCATAACTGGAAACGGCTGGCAACCGCCAGAGAGCTGAAAATAGACAAAGGAACGCTGAGACGAATGATGCAGCGGCTGGAAATCAGCGAACCGTGAATTGCTTTTTTGTTAAATGACTAACAAGACAAATAGGTGAAGCTAAAAAAAGAGATATAGCTATCGTGGTCTTGCAAGCGAATCCAACGGCAAACAGCCACTTCAGCGGCTTCAGGAATAGCTAATCTGAGCAGTTGCATTTTTAAAAATTAACGCCTTTCATCTTCTAAATTCTAAAGATACTTTTATCTTAATCCCAATCTCAACCTTAGCCTGTTTTTCTAGTAATCAGAAGTGCGGAGGGCATAAAGCGACAGCTTTTCATTTGACAAATTCGCAATTACCCCCCGGAAGGACTCTATAGCAAAGTAGTTCTAAATTTTTAATCCTTAACAAGATCATCGGTTATCAACCGCTTCTCATTAAATATTATCTTAAAAATGATTGCAACCCAAATGACGATATTCTTTAACTGGTTGATCTCTATCCAAAAATGGAGTTTTGCCGAAAGTTATTTCGCCGGCTGAAAACTGCGCCCCAGTTGCTTAAAATTTATAAGCCCTGCAATCTTTAAACCAAGGGTAAACAATCTAATTTATCATAATAAGTATTTTATGAAGCACGCTTAAAAATTCATTTTCTTTTGCTTGAAATTTATTTTTTAAATCGCTATATTTCGAGCACTCAAAAAATAGCAAGGCAGAAAAATTGACAGCCAAAGAGAGAGTGAAAAAAACGCTGGAAGGCGAGCTTCCGGACCGTGTACCGCTGGCGGAATTTGCGGTTGATTTTGATACGGTGGAAAAAATCATCGGACATGAGACCTATCTGCGAGCCAAAGCGAAATCGCAAATTGCGTTTTGGGAAGGCAGACATGATGAGGTAGCGCAAAGCTATTTGAACGACCATATTGAGCTGCATGAAAAATTGGAACTGGACATTGTTACTTTTCCCATGGCAACCTGGGAAATTCCACCGCTGAGTGATGATAAACCGCCGAGAAAAATAAACGACAATACCTGGGAAGATAAGTATGGCAGAATTTTTAAATATTCGCCCATTACAGCTGACATCACCTGCGTCAAAGACCCGGTAATGGAAAAAAAAATATTTAGCCGCGAAGATTTTGAAAAAGAGCCGATGGAGCGTCGACCTGACCCGCGTTCCTGGCAAATTGTGGATAATGTGATCCAGAGGCTCAAAGACGTGAAATTTATTTGTAGCCCCGATGGCGGAGAAATCGGCATTGTGCTGCTCGGTGGCATGGAAAGAGGGCTGATAGAATTGATTCAAAATCCAGAGACGGTAAAAACTGCCACTCAGTACTTGGTCAGGCAGCAGAATTTAGCCGATAAGAATTTTTTTCATCCTGATGCCGATGGAGTGCTTTGGGGAATTGATTTTGGTTTTCAAGCTGGGCCTCTGCTCAGCCCGGCTATGTTCAAAGAATATTTTTTGGAGCCAAATAAACAGCGGGTGAAAAATCTGCATGAAAAATATAGCGCTAAAGTGCTCAAACATTGCTGCGGCAACATTATGCCGCTGCTGAATTTTTTTATTGAAATTGGCTATGATGCCTACCAATCCATACAGGCGACGGCCGGCATGGATATCTGCCAATTGAAAAAGAGTTATGGCGATAAAATTACCTTGTGGGGCGGCGTCTCGGTGGAGCATATCATCAGCGGAACGCAGCAGCAGGTTCGTCATGATGTCCGCCGCGCCATGGCGTGCGCTAAAGGCGGAGGCAGATTTATACTCGGCACCAGCCATTCAGTAGCCGTCGGCAGCAACTATGATAACTATATGGCGATGTTGGATGAGTACTATAAATTCTGTGATTATTAGCGTGACTCTGGATATGGATTATTTGATTTTGGTTCGCTGATGCGTGATGAGTAATGCGTAAAGCGTGAGGCGTGAATCGGGATGATTGGCCTTGCTTGGTCATTAATGGAACTGAAAAATAGGGATAAAAAAAGCGCATTTAAAATTTTGATTATCAAGAAATAGTTTTCAGAAGGGAAGCAGACAAGTGCTGGAAGCTAAATAAAACCCTCAATTGAGGTTTTCATATTAACAATAATAATAAAAGGAAAAAATGGACACATTAACAGCTATCTTGACACGGCGCAGTATCCGCAAATACACGGATCAACCGGTCAGCAAAAATGATATCGACGATTTGCTCAAAGCAGGCATGGCGGCGCCGTCGGCGAACAATTGTCAGCCTTGGCATTTCGTCGTGCTGACTGAACATAAAATTTTGGATAAAATTCCCAACTTTCATCCATATTCTAAAATGCTGTTAGAGGCATCGGTCGCCATTTTAATCTGTATTGATAAAAAACTGGAAAGTGCTGATGGCTACGGCATCCAGGACTGCTCGGCGGCGACCGAAAATATTTTATTAGCGGCTCATGCCAAAGGATTGGGAGCTGTGTGGCTGGGCATTTACCCCAGAGAAGCAAGGGTTATTGGCATGCGAAATTTGTTGAAAATACCAGAAAATATCTTGCCGTTAGCGCTTATTTCCATTGGCTATCCCAATGAGAGTAAACGGCCTGCCAATCGATTCAATGAAGCGCGGGTGCACTACAATAAATGGTAATACTGCTAATGGAATTGGAAGTCAAAAAAACGAAAGCTCTAAACAGCAAAACTGTTAAACCATAACCCTTTTAAAATATCTTCAGAAAAAGAGGAGCTTTACATGAGCACAAATTCGACCATTGAAAAAACTTATCACCTCGCCAAAGATAAATATGCTGAGCTGGATATCGATACCGAAAAAGCAATAGAGAAATTAAAGAGCATTTCCATTTCTTTGCATTGCTGGCAGGGTGATGATGTCGCCGGCTTCGAAAAGCCTGAGGCAGAACTCACCGGGGGCGGAATTCAGGTAACTGGAAATTATCCTGGCAAAGCCAGAACCATCGCCGAATTGCGTGCAGATGCGCAACAGGCTTTTTCGCTCATTCCGGGAAAACATCGCTTCAACCTGCATGCTATTTATGGAGAATTTGGTGGCAAATTGGTTGATCGAGACCACCTCTCGATTGATCATTTCAAGGGCTGGATAAATTGGGCAAAGGAGATCGGCGTGAAACTTGATTTTAACGCCACCTGTTTTTCCCATCCTCTGGCCGAAACTGGTTTTACCCTCAGCAGCAAAGATGAAAAAATCAGAAAATTCTGGGTCGAACACGTAAAACGCTGCCGCGAGATAAGTGCTTTTATAGGGGAAAAATTAGCTAGCCCGTGCCTTCATAATTTATGGATCCCTGATGGCATGAAAGATCTGCCGGCAGATCGATGGACGCATCGCACACTGCTGAAGAATTCGCTGGATGAAATTTACCAGAAAAAATTTGATCCCAAACGAATGAAAGATGCGCTTGAAAGCAAACTGTTTGGCATTGGCAGTGAATCTTATGTCGTGGGCTCTCATGAGTTTTATCTGGGTTATGCTATTGCCAATAAAAAAATTATCTGCTACGATATGGGGCATTTTCATCCCACCGAGTCGGTAGCTGATAAAATTTCTTCTACGCTACTTTTTGTAGAAGAATTGCTGTTGCATGTCAGCCGCGGTGTGCGCTGGGATAGCGACCACACAGTCATTCTGAACGATGAAGTGCTTTCGCTTGCGCAGGAGATTGTGCGCGCCAATGCTTTGCATCGAGTAAATATCGCCCTCGATTTTTTTGATGCCACACTAAATCGTATTGGTGCCTGGGTTTTGGGCACGCGAGCGACGCTGAAAGCTTTGCTGTTTGCCTTACTCGAACCTCAAGACAAATTAAAACAGGCGGAAGCGCGAGGCGATTATTTTGCCAGACTGGCTCTGCTGGAAGAATTAAAAACTTTGCCCGTTGGTGCTGTCTGGGATTATTATTGCTTGAAAAATGATGTTCCAGTGGGTCAAGGCGTAATTCAGGCAGTACATGACTATGAAAAAAAGGTTTTAGTGAACCGACAGTAAATAGCTCATTAGTTTTTTTAAAAAAATATTCTGTGGAAAAATGGCGATTTTTAAATCGCCATTTTTATGTCAACAATTTTTA
>CAZNDR010000361.1:0-4955 GCA_964571835.1 uncultured Cytophagia bacterium
TGTTTGGTCATTCCGGGTCCTTCGTACATGACTTGCAAATACTGGGCACCGCCGCCATCAAAATAAGTTACCTCAAGGGCGTGTTTCCCAGTTGTAAGTTTTATCCTGCCACTGTTTTCTTGAACACCATGTAAGCCATCATTATCCACTACCTTCATCTCATCGATGAACAACTGGCTACCGTCATTTGACGGGGTATAAAAAACATAATCACCAGCGGTTTCGATTTGAAGAAAACCTTTAAATTGAAGGGCAAAACAATCGTGGCGTCGTTCAATTTTATCCAAATCAAAATCAAAAACTTTGCCCTGGCTGACTGGAGTCAGCATGAAAAAGTTGGGCATATTTTCCCACACACCTTCAAAGTAGCTGTAATTTAAGCCATTCATTTTTTTATCGACAATACTGAACGTTCGTTCGCTGATAGGGCTTTTTTTCATGCCGCTTTTGAAAGCTTGAGCTTTTATCGTCGCGCTTTTTTCCACGATGATGGGATCAGTGTAGCGTGGAGAAAACTTTGAGGGCTCAGTGCCGTCCAGCGTATAATAAATTTCCGCATTTTCTGTTTTCGTTGCCAGCGCTACCGTTATGGGCGATTCAAAAAACAGTGTTGTTTTCGGATCGATGTCCGGCTTAATTACTTGAAATTCTTGCCAGTAGACCCGCTGCGCCGGTCCTTCGGCTTCGAGCAGCATAAAATTATCAAATAGCCCATATTCAATGACATCATAATTTTCTCCAGCCGGTTGATTGGCTGGCGCCTTTTCAAACATGCCCGGCCAGGCCGTGCCGCGAGCCTTGCCACTGTGATGGGGACCGAGCAGATTTTTCAGCGTGCCATAGACAACCACTCGAATTTCATTGTCCCCACTTTTTATCGCTTTTGTAACGTCCAGCTCATAGGGCTGATAAGCGATAATGCCGACTGATTGATCGTTCACCAAAACCTCAGCGACGCTGCCGTACCAATCGGTCAGTTTTACGATGTAACGTTTGCCCTTTCCAGCCATGGTAAAATTTTTAGCATAAGAGACGCCATCGGCGTAAAAAGGCAATCCTTGTTTATTCCAGGCACCCAATGCAAGCGGAGCAGCTTTAGCCAGCTTCCAACCTTTTTCCTGAGCCGTCAGATTAAAATTGCCCAGCACATAAATTGCTTCCAACTCTGAATGGATGGTCATGGGTGAGGCAATTAGACTGACCACATTTTTGCCTGTTCTGACCGAGCGGGAAATATCGTAAAGACCAAACGACCGATCGAGCCAGCTTTCGTTGGCAATAGGTTCGACCACTTCGTCATTTATCTGGAGCTTCCACAGCGACGGTCGCTCGACCGCCACTCGCAGCGAATTTTTATCCACGTCATTTTCCACCCAAAAGGAATAAGCCGCCTCAAAACCCGAATTAGCTGGAAACTTATCCCGATCAAGAATCGATGACTTGTATTGAACAGCGCGACTCCAGGGATTGCCCGGCTCACCAAATTCCTTAAAAATGAGATCAGCCGCTTTAAAAAAGTACAGGTCATTTTCCGTTTTGTCTTTTACTTTTACATCACAATAATCGATGGTCAGCACATTGAGGGCTTCTCGATTGATTTTGAGCTCTTGCTTTGAAGTCAAAACTTTGATTGAGGCTTTTTTCGTTTCAGGAATAACCTGGGCTTTGCTTTGATCGACCGATAACAGCAGACTGCCAGCAGGTGGCAAATCAAAATCAATCGACAAAGAATTATTTTCCGCTTTAAATGGATAAGGGCAGGTTTCACCAGTCGCTAAATTAAATTCGGACACGGCATTGCCACTGAGGTGAAAGTTGCCGGTTGACCACTGGTCTAAACTGGTATTAACCAGAAAAACCAATTCGCCATCCTGATAGCTACGCCGATGATGAAATAAGATGCCGTTGATTTTTTCTGGCTCATTAAAAACAATCTGCTTCGAGGTGAGTGCTGTTAACGCCGCGGGATCAGCGATGGTTTCGGCGAAAATCCATTGATCACGATACTTTTTTTCTAGCCCGATAAATTTTTCTGTAGCTGCTCCATCAACAAATAAAGGGACACCGACGAAAGAAAGTATCTTGCCGCCATTTTCCAAAAAACTCTCGATCAAATCATAATTTGCCTGATTCAGATTTTCCAGGCCGGGAGGAAAAACGACCAGATCGTACCCTCTTCGGCCGACCACAAATTTATTTGCCTCAACTTTGCCATTATTGCTGATAATATTTTCTGAGCCCAAATCATATTCAATCTGATATTTTTCTAGGTCATTCACGAATTTTTGAAATGACGTGCCGATTTCAGAGAACCGATTGGACGAGACGTTGGGAGAAAAGTACATCCAGCCAGTGGTGGTCGGTTCAATCACCAAAATATGATTGATCTGCTCGCCGGACGACAGCGCCAACGATAGCCGGCCGAAATAGTCTCCTGATTTATGATAAAATTTCCACCACGGTTCATGGTAGGAAAATGACTGCGGATGGTCTCTCTTTCGTGCGCCATTGATGGTAAGGTACGATAAATGTTGATTCAAAAAATTAACGCCCAGGACATATTCCCAATCGCCGATGCGTTTCATGTCTTCAAAACGAAGGTCCCAACCGCCAGCGCCGTAGGTTTCACTCAAGGTGCGCGATCGCCCCATCTGATTGGCGACACTGGCCAGTTCCTTCACTGCCCGATTATTGCCAAATTGAGCATTGACATTCTCGCTGTACTGATTCATCAAAATATCAATCGCTGGCATTTGGTGCCAGGCGTACATCGCCATATTATCAATGCAATGCAGCGGATTAGGCCAACCGTGTTCCCAGTAATGACCGGTCCAAATTAATTTTTTTTCTTCGCAGTATTTGTACCAGGGTTTGCCCCAGCGATCGACAAACATTTCCATCAGCAAACCATAATAATTATGACGTATCCGTTTCCAATCTCCAATTTCTAAAAACAGAGACGGAACAAAATTTTTCAAATCATAGCCCCAGCGTTTTTGAAATTCGACAAACAGACTTGGCGTCCATTTTAAACCTTTCGGCGGATAAATATTTGGTTCATCAGTAAAAATGCCCGGAACGATTTTGCCAAATTCATCGCCGATCGCTTTTTCATAGCCTCGCATGGTTAGCTCGATAAATTTTTCTGTCACACCGTTCATCAACAAATCAACATAGGAGAATCCACCAAACCAGCCTCCCTTATCATAGTAACTTTTTTCAAACAAATAAAAATTTCCTTTTTTGCCGCTGAACTGCTGGTAGGTTTTGGTAATATCAGTGAAACCCGTCTCTTCTTTTTTCAAAATTAAAAAAATCTGTTCGCCGATTTTGTCAGGCAATTGATCCATTGGCAGCATCACCATACCTTGACCCTGATTGTAGGATTCAGGCATTTCGGCTGGTACGTGCCCGCCGGCAAAACCGCTGGGATAAGAGTTTTCGTCATAGAGCCAGACCAACATGCCGAGCTCTTTAGCTCTTTCGATCGTATGACGGCACATAGCAAACCAATCATCAGAAAGATACGGCGTGACCAAGCCAGGGCGCGGATGAATAAAAACGCCGCCTAATCCACCAGCTTTTAGTTCTATCAACTGCTGGTCGATTTCCTCTTTCGTCAATTTGTTATTCCACACCCACAACGGTGCACTACGAAATTCCACGGGCGGATTTTGGAAATACTGCTTCATTTGCGCTAAAGATTTTATTTGCCAATTGACGAAATCTTGAGCCTTCACCACTAAATTAAAACAAGCGATCAAGATTAGCCCAAAAATCAGATTCTTGTTCATAGCAAATCCCTTCCCTTGAGTAAATTTAAATGTGATTAAACACAGCTCCGCCACGTTAGTTACAGAAAAATAACCAACTGGCATTTTGACAAAAATAGATTATTTAAAAAAAAGGGATTGCACCTGGGGCAATCCCAAAATTTTACTCAAAAATTTGATCTATCAATTTATCTTTGCTATTCTTTTTGAGTGGCATTATCAAAAAATTTAGGTGCATGCCTAAATACATCATCCAACATGAAAGCATATCATCGATATCTTTTGCGAAACTATTCACCAATCTTAATTGCTTATTTTGCCGATAACAAAAAGCATCAGCTAAGATGAAAATTCCTTTTCGCTATCTTTTTTTTGTTGCTCATTTTGTCGATCTTTTTGTTGCCGGGCTTTTTCCAACGCTTTGGAAAAATTCTTTTCAATAAATCTAAATTGGTAATTTGCTTTTAAATTATTTTCAAACTCTGTTTTAAAATTTCGCTCGAACTCAAATCGTTTTTTCTGTAAAAAATCCTTCAACGCTGTTTTCGGCAGCTCTTTCTCTTTTGCTGCTTTCAGAGAATCCATGATTGTGTTCGTTTTATCCTTGACTTCCTTTTCATAAACGATAGATCGCAGTATAGAATCTTCCATCAATTGGATTTGCTGTTTTATTTCCGGTTCATTTTGAATAGTTAATTCACGAGCTTCCTGGCCCAAAAGGTATTGTTGCGCAAGCGATGTTAATCGGTCATAGAAATCCCTCATATCGATTGGGCTTTTCTTGCGGTCAGCGAAAATTTCCAATACCCTGATCGATCCTTTGTCATAGGTGGCGACCTCAAGATTCATCTCAGCCTCTTTTAAGCTGTCAAATGCCAATGGCACAAAAGCCTCAGTTTCTGGTTTAGCGCCGGCTTTTTGTTTAATCCGTTCCAGCACTTCTTGGTTGATTTGGTAATTAAATTTTTTGCCAATTTCAGCAAACTTATTATTGAGCAAGTTTCGAATATCATGGCGCCGCGTCTGGTACAGCGTTTTCCAAATTTTATCTTTTACCTCCGAAAACGGCGGCACTGGGACATCCCTTTTTTCACCCTTATATAAAATATAGTAGCCATTAAATCCTTTGATGGGGACAGAATATCGAAATGTTTTCAGTGTATCCATCACCGATCGCAACAC
>CAZNDR010000362.1:0-4954 GCA_964571835.1 uncultured Cytophagia bacterium
ATATAGCAATTTTGTTGTTATATTTCAAGCATAAAATTGTGCAGATTAAAAAAATTTGCCCTGCCAGCTTTTCAGCGCTAGAAAAAAAACTTGATTTTAATAAAAAATTTCCTTAAGATTAAACTTTTCAAAAATGAAAATAGGGTCGCCAGATGCTTATTGAGAATTTAAAGAGCGTTTCAGAACAGTACCCGGAAAAAACTGCTCTCATATATGAGAACTATCGCATCAGTTATGCGAATTTAAAGGAGATCAGCGATCGTCTGGCTAATGGCTTAATAAATTGTGGTATTGCTAAAGGTGATCGCGTAGGAGTGATGCTTCCAAATGTCCCCCATTTCGTCTTTGTTTTTATTGCTCTGCTTAAAATTAGTGCCGTCGTCGTGCCAGTGAATTATATGCTGTTTGAAGATGATTTGAATCATGAATTGAGAAATGCTCAACTCAAAGCCATAGTTTATTGGGACGGTTTCAGAAAACTGCTAAAAACTTTTTTTCTACACAATGCATCGGTGACAAAAATCATTTTAGGCAATCAAAAAAAGGAAGATAACTTTCAGTTAGAGAAATTGATAAAAAATTATCCGGTGACGAACCTGGAAAACAGCAACCAGCCCGAAGAGGTGGCGGTCATTCAGTATACTTCAGGTCTGAATGATATTCCCATTGGCGTTGAATTGACGCATGAAAATATTGCTGAAAAAATCTCCACGAACATAAATTTTTTTAAACTAACGGGAAATCATGTGTTCGGCGTTTTTATGCCATTATTTTTGATGACCGTTCAAAACGACCTCATGAATACTGCCTTATCTTTGGGTGCGACGATGATTTTGCATTCAAAAATCGACTTAGCAGCAATTACAAAATCTATCGATGAAAATCATGTTTCAGTCATAACTGCATCGCCGCAATTTTATCAGATGCTTTTCAATTGGGAAGATGAATTTTTTTCTGGTGCTTCCATGGACCTCAATCTTTCTTCTCACGCCAACTTGTCAGATGAATTGGCAGAGAAATTTAAAAAGAAATTTCACAAATCATTACTAAACTGTTATTCAATTACAGAAGCTGGTGGCATTGTCTCGTCTTCAAGGCTATCATTTGATTATGCGAATAATATGGTAGGAAATCCATTGCCCGGTTTTGAAATTCAAATTCATAACATAAATGGGCAGATATCGCTTTCAGATGAGATTGGAGCTGTCGCCATTCGAGGCAAAGCGCTGTTCAAACAATATTGGCAAAATCCCGAGCTAACCAAGCAACGTTTTCATGATGGATGGTTTTATTCTGGCGATTTGGGAAGGATCAATTTGGAAGGTAATTTGCAATTAATTGAGAGAAATGCCAGCATCATCACCAAAGGCGGATTCCAGATTTTTACCAGTGAAATTGAAGATTTACTGATTTCTCATCCAAAAATCAAAGAAGCGGCTATTCTATCCGTGCCGCATCCGGATCATAAAGAGGAGGTAATGGCTTGTTTGCAACTCAAACTGGGCGAGACAATGACCGGACAAGAAGTTATTGCTTTCTGCCGCGAACATTTTCCAGTCTATAAATGTCCTCAAGTAGTAAAATTTTATCATGAGCTCCCACGTACCAAAATGGGAAAAATTTTTAAAAGAAAATTAAAACAGGATATTGAACGAAAATAAAAAATGACCTGAAAGTCTAAAAAGGCTGGTTGATGAAGAGCATCTGCAAATTGCACGCAGCGATATAATTGAAAGCTTAGAGCTATTCATCATAGAAGTTTCGTCCGACTGATAGAGTGAAAAAGGGCGCTTATTTTTAGGATTTCAGGTTGATAAGTAAACAATGTTTTGAAGGAGGCATTAGGTGAAAGAGTACACTATCGATAAAATTAGAAATATTGCTTTAATGGGACATGGTTCCACAGGAAAGACCACCCTATCGGAAGCGATGCTGTTTTCGGCGGGGGAAACCAATCGGTTTGGAACTATTGATGATGGCACGACGATCTCCGATTACAGCAGCGATGAAATCGAAAGGAAAATTTCTATCTCCGCCAGTCTGCTGCACCTGGATTGGAAAAATACGAAAATAAACATACTTGATACACCTGGCTATTTTGATTTCATTGGTGAGGTAAGAAGCGGATTGCGGGCGGCTGACTTAGCGGTGATGTTATTGAGTGGCGTAGCCGGTGTTGAAGTTGGCACTGACCTGGGTTGGGATTTGTTGCAGGTATTTAAGAAACCACGTTTGTTTTTTATTAATCACCTGAACCGGGAGCATGCTAATTTTGAGAAGGTTTTAGGAAGCACCAAAGAAAGTTATGGCAATGCTGTGGTGGCAGTGAATTTTCCGGCCAACGAAGGGGAAAATTTTAATAGTATCATTGATGTATTGAGAATGAAAAAAGTTACCTTCAAGACCGATGGCAGCGGTGTTTATACGATGGAAGATATCCCAGCCGATCTGAAAACCAAAGCAGAAAAATTGAGAACAGAATTTATTGAAAAAGTCGCTGAATGTGATGATGAAATTTTAGAAAAATATTTTGAAGCGGGCGAGCTGACCGAAGAAGAGATTATTAAAGGAATAAAAAAAGGGTTGGCAAACATGGCTATCTTTCCAGTGCTGTGCGGCGCAGCTTCTAAAAATGTCGGCACACAACTTTTCCTGGATTTTGTTATCAATTATTGTCCCTCGCCGGCAGATATTTTACCATTTTCCGCTGAAGCTGATGGGAATAAAGTTAAACTGACACCACAGGAAAATACCGAATTTGCTGGATTTGTGTTTAAGACTTTATCAGAGTTACACGTAGGCGAGTTGTCGCTGATTCGGGTTTTTAGCGGAACATTAAAAACCGGAGACGAGGTGATGAATATTTCTCGAAGCGCCTCGGAGAAGATCGGACAGATTTATGCGTTAAATGGCAAAGAGAGAAAAGAGATTGGTATTCTCAAAGCCGGTGATATTGGCGCGTTGGTTAAATTAAGAGAAACGCATACCGGCGATACGCTTTGCAGCAAAAAACGAAAATTAAAATTTGAGCCGATCGTTTTTCCCACTCCAGTAGTTGAAATGGCTGTCACGCCTAAAAGTAAAGGTGATGAAGATAAAATTTCTACTGGATTACACACCTTGAATGAGATTGATCCGAGCTTCAAAATTACCGTCGATCCAGAATTGCATCAGACTGTTATAGCCGGACAAGGCGAAGTCCATCTGGCCGTCATTCTCAAACGATTGAAAGAACGGTTTGGCGTTGAAGTGGAAAGGAAGAAACCGAAGATCCCCTATCGAGAAACCATTACCGGCAAAGCTGATGAGAAGTATCGCCACAAGAAACAATCGGGTGGAGCAGGACAGTTCGCTGAGGTTTGGCTGAAGGTTGAACCATTGCCTCGGGGCAGCGGCTTTGAGTTTGCCAATGCTGTCGTTGGTGGCTCCATACCATCCGTATTTATTCCTTCGGTTGAAAAAGGTGTGAAACAGATCATTACCGAAGGGGCTTTGGCTGGTTATAAAATAGTTGATGTCAAAGCAATCGTCTATGACGGAAAATATCATCCGGTCGATTCCAAAGATATTGCTTTCCAGATTGCTGGCAGGGAAGTTTTTAAAATGGCAATAAAAAATGCCAAGCCAATTTTGTTAGAGCCGATTTATACGGTAGAAGTAAAATGTCCCGAAGAAAATATGGGCGACATCATGGGCGATATTTCCACCCGTCGTGGCAAGATTCAAGGGATGGAGTCAGTTGGCAGATTCCAGATTGTCAAAGCGATTATCCCATTGGCCGAGTTGCATGACTATTCGACCTCGCTGCGTTCCATGACACAAGGCCGAGCCACTTATGCTCGTGAATTTTCACATTATGAACCGTTGCCTAAAGATCAGGAAGCGAAAGTCATCGCTGAGTGGCAGGCAGAAAAAGAAAAGTAAAATAAAAATGGCAAATGTCACAAAGGGTGCGTACAATAGCGCACCCTTTTTTATGTGGAGACAAAATGAATAAACTCTGGGCGCCTTGGCGAATCAAATACCTTGAACTGCCTGAGCTTGATAAAAAGGAGTGCATCTTCTGTGTCAAACCAGCCGTCAATGAAGATCAAAAAAATCTCATCGTTTACCGAGGAAAATTCAGCTTCATCATGATGAATTTATTTCCTTATAATAACGGGCATTTGTTGATTGCCCCTTATCGGCATACCAGCGATTTATCCGATTTAGCTGCAGACGAACGGTTGGAGTTGATGGAGTTATTAGCCATTAGCAAAGACGTGCTAACGAAAACTATGTCAGCGCACGGTTTTAATATTGGTATGAATTTGGGAGAAATCGCTGGCGCAGGCGTGAAAGATCACCTACATTTTCATATTGTCCCACGCTGGCAAGGTGATACTAATTTCATGCCTCTGTTTAGTGACACAAAAGTGATTTCCGAAGGGCTGGAACAGACCTGGGAGAAGTTAACCAACCAATTCGCTTCCAAAAGCAAAGTGAAAAAATAATGATATCATCAGTTTTTCAACACTGCCCCGGACTTTTTTCCCCTTGTCAAATCAAACGCACATTAACCGCTTTATCTCCCTTAAAATCAGACTTCACATCAAACGAGACTCGCTGGTTTGGTTTCAATCGCTTATCTTTGATTGAAAAATCCAATCCACTGACATGGACGAAAAATTCTTCTTCATCATCACTAACAATAAAGCCGAAACCTTTGGCGGCGTCCCACATTTTAACATAACCATATTGCATCCTGATGCTCCTTACTTAGCTGCACTGGTGAAATGGCTTGAAATTACTATTAATATGAATGACCAGTTGAAAAAAACAAATGAAATGAAGGGCTAAAGCCTAAAGAATTGGTGGCGAAATTAAAAGATCGCCGTTCTAAAGAACAGAGCTATTCAATTTTATGAATAGCTCCGCCTTTTATGGCGGAGAAACTTGAGAAATCCGAAATCAC
>CAZNDR010000363.1:0-4940 GCA_964571835.1 uncultured Cytophagia bacterium
AAAGTTTACAAATTAAATGTATTGGGTGTCAAATGTGTCTAATAAATTTGAATAGTACCGGCTTTTATTTCATGCCAAATTTCAAACTATTAGGAACTTTTTATGGCTGGCTGAGATACGCTCGAGAGACAAATCAAAGCAAGTACAAAACATAGACAAATTTCTAAATCAAACAAAGAGGAAAAAAATGACCCATTATGTCATTGGAGTTGATGGTGGCGGCACCAAAACTGAGCTTGCGCTAATCGATCTTTCGGGAAATTTGGTAGGAATGGAAAAAGTCGATAGCACCAACTATCAGGCAGTTGGCGCCGAAAAGCTCAGAGATGAATTGCTCGAGGGCTTCAGCAGTTTAATTAATGCTACCAATGTTGATGTTGGACGAATCGATCATATTTTTCTGGGACTGGCCGGCGCTGGCCGACAAAAAGATCAGGACGAGATTAAGGCGCTTTTTGATGATACTATTTTTAGGGGGAAAATCTCGGTTGACAGTGATGCTGTTGTCGCACTGGCTGGGGCTTTTGGCTGCCAACCGGGCATCATCATTATTGCTGGCACAGGTGCGATTTGTTTTGGCAGCAATGGAGTGGGAAAGAAGGTCCGCTCTGGCGGCTGGGGTTATTTGTTAGGTGATGAAGGAAGTGGTTATTATATCGGTAGAGAAGCTATCCTGGCGGCGCTAAAAGATTTTGATGGCAGGGGTGAGCAGACGAAATTAAAAGAAAGGCTACGCCAGCTTTTTAAGATTGATGCAATTGATAAAATCATTCCTCTTATCTATAAAAATAAGATTGATCGTCAAGCCATCGCTGCTTTAGCGCCATTGGTTTTTGAAATGGCAAGAGACAACGATTACGTTGCAGAAGAGATCATTCGAAGAACCGGCTTCGAGATGGGGCTGATGGCAAAGGCTGTTGCGAGGCAATTGGGCTTTTCAGGGGAAGAAATAAAAGTAGCGCTGATTGGCAGCGTTTTTAAACAAAAAGATATGCTGATCAGCCATATTTCAAAAGAATTATTTGAAGTCTCCTGGAATGTGACGATTGTAGAACCACAGTTTTATCCCTCCATCGGCGCCGCTTTGATGGCGCTAAAGGCAAAAGAAATTAAAATAGATGAGGAATTATTATATAACTTAGAGACATCGATAAAAACGTTTGTGGAACAATAATTCATGCACCGTTTAAGCGAATTATTTAAAAAGGAGGATAAAAAAATTATCGGGCTGATGTCCGGAACTTCTTTGGATGGAATTGATGTTGCTTTAGTAAGAATTTTAGATAAGGGCCAAAATACCAAAATTGATTTGAGGAAATTTATTTCAGTTCCATATCAACCCGAATTAAAAAGTCGCTTAAAAATTATCTCGCAAGCGAAGAGTGGAACGGTGGATGAAATTTGTCGTTTGAATTTCGTAATGGCAGAATTTTATGTTGAGGCAATTAGAGAGCTTTGTGATACCGCACAAGTGCCCATTTCGGAAATTGACCTGATTGGATCTCACGGGCAAACAATTCATCATCTTCCTGATCTGGAAATGGTCTTTGGGAAAAATATTCGTTCGACATTACAGATCGGTGAGCCAGCAATCATTGCTGCAAAAACAGGCGTCATTACCGTTGGCAACTTTAGAAGTGCTGACATGGCGCTGGGCGGGCAAGGCGCACCGTTGGTGCCCTATTTTGATTTTATATTTTTTAGCTCGGATCAATATAATAGGGTGCTTTTAAATATTGGAGGCATAGCCAATATCACAGTGCTTCCCAAAGCAGTCAGCAGTGATCAGGTTAAAGCTTTTGATACTGGTCCGGGTAATATGGTCATTGACGCGCTGATGCAACTTCTATTTGGTCAGCCTTATGATAAAGACGGAGAGATGGCACAATCGGGTACTGTTTCAAAGGAGCTTCTTGATGAGTTGAAGCGATTTCCTTTTTTTCAAAAGCCAGCACCCAAATCCACAGGAAGGGAAGATTTTGGCGATAAGTTTGTCAGGCAGATTTTGGTCCTTGCTCAATCGCTGAATTTATCTGCTACGGATATTATTGCCACGGCAACCGAATTGACCGTTAGTACGATCGCAGAGGCAATGAAATTTTCCAGCTTAAAAATAACAACAGTTGATCAATTGATTGTAAGTGGAGGTGGAAGTCATAATCAATTTATTATGAACGCGTTGAAGAAAAGTTTTCCATCAAGCGACATTTTGTTATCTGCCGATTTTGGCATTCCGGTCGATGCGAAGGAGGCGATTTGTTTTGCTGTTTTGGCGAATGAAACAATTTGCGGCTGCGCAGCCAATCTGCCGTCAGTAACAGGCGCCAAGCGACCAGCTATTTTGGGATCAATTAGCTGTCCGTAATCCCGGCGCTCTAAAAAGCAAAAAAGAACAAGTTAGTTTAATGGCAGTGGGTTGATGATATTAAAAGGCACAATATTTTTTAACAAAAAGCAGACAAATGATATCGAATAAAAGGACGGTGATTGTCGCACCGTATTCAAAATTAGCTCTTATTTATGATGATCTAATGTCGCATGTTGATTACAAGACGTGGGCTCATTACATCCATCAAATCATTACTAAATGGCGGCCACAGTGTCATTCTCTATTGGATATTTCTGCAGGTACTGGGAGCTTGCTTTTAAACATGAAATTAAGAAAGGCGGTTTTGGTAGGATTAGATTATTCTTTGGCAATGATTAGTTTAGCCCAAAAGAAGAAAAAATCTGGCCAAGCTAATATTTCTTTTTTTCAAGGTGATATGACGTCTTTTCATATGAAAAGAAAGTTTGATGTGATCGTTTGTCTCTATGATACCATTAACTACTTGACCAAAATTGAAGCGTGGCGACAATTATTTGTTCATGTTTACGAAGCCTTAAACGTAAAGGGATTGTTTGTTTTTGATATTTGTACTGAAAAAAATTCGTTAAAATATTTTAGCAACTACAGTGAGCACTATGAAGGCAGGACTTACGAGTATATCAGACACAGCAGCTATGAAAGAAGGAAGCGCATTCATAATAATGACTTCATCATTTCTTTTGATCATAAGCCAATTAATTTTGTAGAAAAACATAGACAGAAAATATTTTTTGTCAAGGAGGTTTTGCAATTTATTGAATCAACAAATTTCCATTTATTGGGATATTTTGATGGATTTACCTTTAACGTCGGTAGCGAGGATTCTTTGCGCGTCCATTTTGTTCTGCAGAAAAACAAGGTCAGCGAATGATACATCTTTCAAATGTGGTAGCAAAATATAGCGCAGGCGAGGGCTTGGAGCAGGTGAATTTGGCAGTAGGTCCAGGCGAGTTTGTCTATCTGATCGGTCCAAGTGGCGCAGGAAAAAGCAGCATATTAAAAGTGATCTACATGGAAATTTTTCCACAGTCGGGATTTGTCAGGGTAGATAAATTCAGTTCGCTTCATCTGAAAAAAAATCAAGTCCCCTTTTTGAGAAGAAAATTGGGAATTATTTTTCAGGATTTTAAATTATTGCCCGATCGAACTGTTTTTGAAAATGTGGCTTTTGCGCTTCAGGTAACAAATGCACGGCGAAAAGAAATTAAGAAAAAAGTGCTACGTGCGTTAGCAGAAGTGGGACTCAGCCATAAAAGAGCCAAAATGCCAAATCAACTATCAGGTGGAGAACAGCAACGAATTGCCATTGCCAGAGCTTTAGTAAATGAACCAATTATTTTGCTAGCAGACGAAGCCACCGGGAATCTTGATCCAGAATCTGAAGAGGAGATAATTCAATTGCTTGAAAGGATAAATAGTCGGGGAACAGCAATTTTAATGGCAACCCATGATGATAAATTAGTGCGCGGCACTAACCGAAAAATAATTAGAATAAAAGAAGGCAGAACTTATTAATTGAGCACTGGTATCACATATTCCATCCTCGAAGGATTTAAAGGCTTAAAGCGAGCAAAATTTTCCGCGGCCATATCCACTTTTACAATTTTTTTGACTCTCGCTCTGATCGCGGGATTATTAATTATTTTATTTAATGTTCATCATTTTGTCAATCAAATACAATCGCGGTTAGAATTAGAGGTTTTTATTGATAATTCTTTGGAGCAGGCTCAAGTAGATAGCTTGCGGGGACAAATTAAAAAACTGGAGGGGATTGAAAATGTTCATTTTGTTTCAAAAGAGGAGGCGGCAGAATATATCAAACAGCAATTTGGACAAGACGTGTTTGAAATATTGGATGAAAATCCCCTTCCGGCTTCTTTTCGAATAAAACTGATTCCAAAGTTTCGTAATGCGAAGACGACGAAGACGGTGATTGATAATTTACAGAAATTAGATGGCATTGATGACATTTTGTACCGCCAGGATCTGATACTCTTGATGGAAAAATACAAGCAGATATTCTTAATAATAATGATGATTCTTGGTGCGCTGCTATCAGCCGCTTCAATTATCCTTGTGGTAAATACGATAAAACTAATCATTTTTTATCGCCAAAGCATCATTGAGATAATGAAATTAGTTGGCGCGACGCGAGGGTTTATTCGTAGACCGTTTATCATTGAGGGAATTGTTCAAGGCGTTACCGGAGGCGGCCTTGCGTCGTTGTTTTTTTATGTTTTGTTCAAAATTGTCAAAATAGAAATTCCCGGTTTATTATTCTTTGATCAAAGAATTTTTGTTATTTTGCTATTATTAGGCTTTTTGTTTGGATTTATAGGCAGTGTTTTTGCGTTGAGGAAATTTTTAAAATATTGAACATTTAAACCATAATATACAAATTCTAATATCATGCATATAAACTTGTATAGGAAATTTACTGAAAGCAAAAAAAAATCATTATTTTTAGGCCGTGTCTCTTTCTGAAATAGAAAAAGCAATAAAAGGCTAAATTGCCCCCCAAAAAACAATAAAGGAAAAACTATTTTAATTAAAAATACAAAAATTAATTTTT
>CAZNDR010000364.1:0-4936 GCA_964571835.1 uncultured Cytophagia bacterium
TATCAAGATTGTGCACGGTAAAAAAATCTAACAATCCCTCTGAATTATTCCACCAATCATAAATTGGATAGTAAAGCAAAATATCATTATCCGGCTGTCCTGCTTGCAAAATAAATTGGCAGCGAGCTACGTAATTATTTAGCTCAATAAAATCGTACCAAAAACTATTAGAGGGAGCAAAATTGGTCGAGGCATAAAACAGCCAGCCGGGCCACGGCTCTTCCAGCGGCGAATAAGTTGTGCCGTGGTAAAAAATATGATTAACGCCCGCCACTAACAATTGATCGATCTCCGGCTTAACCTGAGAAAGCGCCACTTTAAAATGCTCGCCGAGCCAGGTGCACGATTCTGAAGAAACCAAATTTTTGCCTGCCACATGAGCAGCAGAGGACGAAAATTTTATCATCAACGGATCAGGCTTGCTGCGCTGACTGGGAAAGTCAGGATCAGAGCGTAGCCCGGGAATATGAAAATAAGAAGGACCGAAAATTTCTGTCTCTGGAATATCAGCCGCCGCATACAGATCGAGCAAATTTCCTGGCGAGCCATGCGCTTCATTGCGGGCGAGACTAGCTTTCTGATGCACCCATTGCACCCAGGGTTGCGTGTACGCCTCGAGTAATAAATCGGCAATAGTTTCTCGATAATCGCATTTGACTCGCGCCATCAGATGCGACGATCCCTCATCAAACAGGGCAGGCAATTGCTGGCGCAAATCATAGTTTCTTCGTTTTGCAAACTCATCGAAAAACTCTGCAGTCCAATTGGCGCCGTAAACTTCATAGGAATCATTATAGAATGCCCGAACCATTTTTCCCTGATAATGAGCAAAAGCTCGATCAAAATAATTCAGGTAATGAGAAAGCGCCGAATTAGAAAAGGGATTCAACACCTTCCCTTGTCCGCCAGGCGCGGCACGTTTCACCTGCTGGCCAGTGCCGATTTGAGATACCGCATAAATTTGCCAATTTGCAGCCGGCGCCGTCCAATTTACAATTCCCTGTTCGTCGACTTTATCGGTCAAATCGATCGGCTCACAGCTGCTTGAAAATGCCATTAAACACAACAATTGTCCTTCTGAAAATTTTTCGGTCAGGCAATCCCCGCCTGACAGGCGATATTTTTTCAAAATAACTTTGGCCGCCGCATCCTCGCTATTTACTTGCGGACCGCCAAACGGCCAGCCCGTTCCCGTAGACATGTCCACGCCCATTCCCAACCGTGAGGCTTCCTCAATGGTATATTTTAGTAAATCAAGCCATGACGGACTTAAAAAGTCGATATATTTTTCCTCCCAGCCTTTGACGCCGTAAATGGGAATGATGTGCACCCCGCCGATTCCTGCTTGCTGATACAACTCCAGATTAGCCGTTAGATTTTTTTTGTCCACGGCGCTGCCCATCCACCACCAGTAAACCCAGGGTTTGTTGATGTTCGTTTTCTTAAAATCTACCAGTGACTTAGCCTCCGCAGCATTTTCATTGCCTAAAAGCTGAATCGCCCAGCTGAGGTTAAAAATGAAAATAATCAAAAATTTTCCTGTCGTCGAACTGATAAATTTCATTTGCGCCTCAATTTGATTTCTTTTCATTTACCATTCGATTAATCCGCTTAATCGTATCAGCGATCTGCTCGACGTTCTCGAAACCGATGGTCAAAGCATCCACATTGCCGCTGCCCAAAACAAATTTTAGCGAGCCTTCTCGTTGCTCCTCTTTGATCAATTCGCCACAGCCGTAGACTTTCATGCCCAGCACACCTTTGCCAGCATCGTGCGCCTGTTTTAATATTGGCATCACAACGTCTGGTTTATCGTCCATGCGCGCGCCGATGTTGTTGATTCGGGCTAATAGAATATCGACCCACTCGCTTTGCGCAGCCGTTTTTAGCGCTTCCAAACTGTGACAGGAAACGCCATGGGCACGGATGAGGCCGTCCTGTTTGGCTTTGCTCAGCACATCTCGATCCTGGTGTCTGTCGCTTATCCAATGTGGGGAAGTCTGACAGTGCAGCAATACGATATCAATATAATCAGTGCCTATTTCGGTTCTAAACCGATCCAGCGCCTGCTGGGCACCCTTAAATTCCAGCCAGTCATTTGAGCTAGTCCAAATTTTGGAAAGAATCACGATTTTTTCCCGTGGAATGCGCTTCAAAACTTCCTTCAAATATGGGTGTGAACCATAAATATCTGCTGCATCAAAAAAAGTGATTCCCGACGCCAAAGCATACTCGGCTATTTCAAGAAACTTTTTCATGCCCAACTTAGTCTGATTCGAGACTCTTTTCCAGCCATTTGTGCCTGTGCCCCAGGCAAGCCGCGATACGCTAACGCCCGATTTGCCCAAAACAACCTGGTCGATTTTTTCACTCATTGGTGAAAAAATAGAATGTCGGTTCAGCGTTTGGCTTCCCAAAATAAATCCGGCTGATCCGAGCATTGTTTGCTGCAAAAATTTTCTTCTGTCTATCTTGCTCATAATCGCGTCCTCAATGAACTAAACTTATCGCTGGAATTGATTTGCCTATTCTAATCGAATTCCATTACAATAACCGTATCATCTTCGTCGATGGGTTGATCCATTAGCTGAATGGAAATGTTGTTTTTATCCTGCCTGAAAAATAATGGCTCGCCATTTAACAGCCGCACCGACTTGACAGCATGATTTTCCAATGCCGGCACAGTGAGCAATGTCGATGGCCATGCCAACAGGTGCAGATAAATTTTATTATCTTTATGGGTGCTGACCAACTGCTCGGTTGGTGTCAATGGTCCGCCTCTTGTTTCGTAAATACTCTCCCCGTATTTTTCCAACCACAAGCCAATTTCTCGTAATCGCTCAACCTGGCGCGGCTCGATGCGACCGTCTGGCATTGGTCCGACATTGAGCAGCAAGTTGCCACCGCCGCCAGCAGTTCGCGCTAAAGTCTGGATGCATTCGCGCCGACTTTTCAGTTTATCATCAGGCTTCCACGCCCATTGCTGGCAGATGGTGAGGCAGGATTCCCAGGGAACCTCCGGCAAAAACGCGCCCACTTCCTGTTCCGGTGTGCCAAAATCTCCAGCAAATTGAGACGAGACCGTCATCCCTTTCATCCCTGTGCGTCCTTTATCCACGCGATTGTTGATGAGGATGTCATCTTTCAGGTCGCGAACATATTGATACAGCTCCATGCCCAATTGATGATTCCATGATTTTTCCCATTCTCCATCAAACCAGAGAATACTTGTATCATATTTTTTTATTAACTCCTTGACTTGATTTTTGAGATAGGCGACATAAATCTTTAGGTTTGAATTTTCAAGTGGGCGTGAATCACCGCCATAGCGGGTGGTGTAATGCGGATGAGACCAATCGCAGATGGAATAGTATGTACCAAACAAAAGGCCTTGTCGCTGGCATTCGTCAGACAATTCTCTCAAAAGGTCGCGCTGGAAAGGTGTGGACATCATATCATAATCGGTATACTCTGAATCCCAGAGGCAAAAGCCATCGTGGTGCTTTGATGTGATTACTAAATATTTCATTCCTGCTGCTTTAGCAATACTTACCCACTCTTTGGCATCAAAATGGATTGGATTAAATTCTTGATACAAATGGTCGTATTCAGCGATCGGCACTTCTCTGCCGCGCGACCAGCCGATTTCTGTGCCCCGCAAACTCACCGGTCCCCAATGGATAAACAGGCCGAATTTCTTATCCTGCCAACTGCGCAGCGCCTTGAGATTCGTTTTCAATTCTGGAAATAACTCTCCGCCGCCGCCAATTTTCTGGGCCAACAAAAAATCTATTCGCATCAACAATATGACGCTGGCCAGAATAAATCGGCACATCGATAGCCGCCAATTGGCGCCTTTCGTTAACTCAATCATGCGCATATTTTTTCAATTCACGTTCAAACAGATTTTTATATTCTTTGTACTCTCGGGTTGATAGTGGCTCTGGATATTTAATGTACAAGTTATCCTTGGCTTGGCGATAGGCTCTTCCCATAACGAATCCCTTTTCCTTAGCGTATTGTTTCAAAAAATCCACTGGATTGCGGCATTTTTCACAGAGAATATTCACTGAAACCTGCGCCTCAAGCGTGCCTTTTTGATTGCCGTTCTCAAAGCGATCCAACATGACTTTTAGAATTTGCGGATTAACGGAGCATCCCTGACCAACCACGGCTCTGGCGCCAGCGTAAAGCGCGGCATAGTAAGACGTCTCCGAGCCGGCAATGTAAGCGAACTCTTTAGCGCGTGTCGCCCTGATGAGACTCAAAATGTATTCAGCATCATTGGTGGAAACTTTAGCTGCCACTATCTTGGGCATCGCTGCCAGCTCGGCAAAGATAGCCGGTGTTACGCGGTATTCCGGATTAATGATAGGTGGCTGATAAATAAAGATCGGCAGAGTAACTTCTCTGGCAATCGTTTCAAAATAATCGATAATAACCTCGCCAATGGACTGCGCCACTTTCGGCTTGAGCATGTCAGGAATAGTATGGACAATCCCCGCGGCACCAACTTTTTCAGCAAAACAACTCAACTCGATCGCCTGTTTCATAAATAAAGCAGGCTCAGGCAGCTTCGCTAAATTGTGATCCCAGATACCATTGCAGCCGACAATCACTGGCGCTCTGCCTTTTAAATGATCGCAGGCAATGCTCGCCATCTGTAGGACGTCATCAAAATTATAGCTGTACATTTGCCCCAAACCAGAGCGAACAAAATAGGCGCTGATTGCTTTTGTTTGATAAAGAAAATCAAACATGTTGCGCTGACCTTTTTCATCTAACTTCAAGTCATCATTAAATACTGAAAAAACTGGGGCGATATTGCCTCTTACAAAACTTGGTACTTTCATCGAATATTTCCTTAAATTTTAATAAAATATCTCCTAATAGAACACGGATGACACTGATAACGCGGATTTACACAGATTAAGAA
>CAZNDR010000365.1:0-4923 GCA_964571835.1 uncultured Cytophagia bacterium
GCCATTTATAGTTGAGAAACTCATGAATTGGGCATTCATTTGAGCTTTAGCCCATCCAGTTTTTTGACTGGTCATTCATATTATTAATGAAAAGGGGTGTTATGTCAGAAATTAAGGTTGCGGTTGTGGCACTGGGCGGAAATGCTATCACCCGTGAGTTTGAAGAAGGCAATATTTATCAACAATTTGCCAATACGCGCCGGAGTCTGTTGGGCGTTTTGAGCCTGATCAAGAAGGGATACAAATTGGCGATCACCCATGGCAACGGTCCACAGGTCGGCAACTATTTGATTCGTGTTGAAGAATCGCGGCATCTGGTTCCGCCCATTCCGCTTGGTGTCATTGTTGCAGATTTAGAAGGCGGTATGGGCTATATGATTGCGCAATCTCTGCAAAATAAATTGATTCGGAACGACATCAAGAGAAATGTAATCACCATCGTTACCCAGATTATTGTGCATAAAGATGATCCGTCTGTTTTGAATCCGACAAAATTTGTCGGTCCCATTTATGGAGAAGAACAAGTTCATGACCTGATCAAAAACCGTGGCTGGATGGTCAAGCTTGATATTGGACGGGGCTTTCGGCGCGTCGTTCCGTCGCCCATTCCTTTAGCGATTGTTGAAAAAGAGATCATCAAAAAATTGGTCCAAGATGATATCATTGTTATTGCTGCTGGTGGCGGCGGTGCGCCGGTCTATATCGAAAAAGATGGAACTTATGAAGGCATCGATGCGGTGGTAGATAAAGACCGGGCGGCTGCTATTTTGGCCAAAGATATTGGAGCTCATGAACTATTCATTTTAACCGCCGTCGATAAAGTTTCTCTCAACTACAAAAAACCCAATCAAATCGATTTGGATGAAATCAGCCTGGCTGAGGCCAAAGAACATTTAGCAGCAGGTCAATTCCCGCCCGGCAGCATGGGTCCCAAAATGGAAGCTGCCATTCATTTTTTGGAAGAAGGTGGAGAGTTAGTGGTCATTGCCTCAGTCGAAAAAATGCCCGAGGCAATTGAGGGAAAAACGGGGACGAGGATAGTAAAATGATTGATAACAAGTTTTGAACTTAGTGTTTCGGGTTTGGAATTTCGAGTTCCGCATGTGAATTTGAGTTTGTGAACTTGCACAATAACAACGATCCTAAAATTCAAAAGCTTAAAACCAGAAACTCAGAAGCAGTAACCGGAAAGCAGGAACTCGAAACTCAAAAATACATCTCATCAATTATTCCAGGAGGACGAATGAAAATACACGAGTATCAAGCCAAAGAAATTTTGCGGAAATTCAGCGTGCCAGTGCCTGCTGGCAGAGTTGCTTTTTCTGCCGCTGAGGCGCGAACCATTGCTAAAGAATTGGGCAGCGGAACAGTGGTAGTAAAAGCCCAAATTCACGCTGGCGGCAGAGGTAAAGGTGGCGGAGTAAAAATTGCCAAAAATCCTGCTGAAGCGGAACAACTGGCAAAACAGATGCTGGGCATGAAATTAATTACCCATCAAACCGGGCCTGAAGGCAAAATTGTGCGCCGAGTATTGATCGAGCAAGGGCTAGCCATTCAAAGGGAGCTTTATGCAGGTATCGTTTTGGATAGGTCAAAATCACAACTCGTTTTTATGGCCAGCACCGAAGGGGGAATGGAAATTGAAAAGGTGGCGGCGGAAGCACCGGAAAAAATCTTAAAGGAATGGATTGACCCCGCGATTGGCTTTCAAGCTTTTCAAGCGCGAAAGTTGGCTTTTGGCTTAAAATTAACTGGCGAGCAATTTAAAAATGCAGTGAAATTTTTGCTGGCTTTATATCATGCCTATATAGCTGTTGACGCTTCTTTGGCAGAAATTAATCCTCTGGTGGTTACCAAAGATGGCAGCGTGTTAGCCCTTGATGCAAAAATTAATATCGATGATAATGCGCTGTATCGCCACAAAGATATCCTTGAATGGCGGGATTTGGATGAAGAAGAGCCGCTCGAAGTCGAAGCGTCAAAATATGATTTGAATTATATTAAACTTGATGGTGATGTCGGCTGCATGGTCAATGGTGCCGGTCTGGCAATGGCGACGATGGATTTGATCAAATTAGCTGGTGGCGAGCCGGCCAATTTTCTTGATGTTGGCGGCGGTGCTAGCGCCGAAACAGTGGAAAACGGCTTTCGAATTATACTCGGTGACGAAAATGTGAAAGCGGTATTGATCAATATTTTCGGCGGCATTGTGCGCTGTGATCGCGTGGCAACGGGCGTTGTTCAGGCGGCAACAAAAATCGGCATCAACGTACCCATGATTGTGCGATTGGCCGGAACTAACGCTGAAGAGGCTGCTGCCATACTAAAAAATTCCGGTTTAAAATTTCTGGTTGCCAACTCCTTTGAAGAAGCGGCGCAACGAGTGGTCGAAGCATTGGCGTAAACACAAAACTTAATTATAGACAATCAGCGCTTATTCGGGCATTCGACAATAATTCATTCCATTAATAAGCCTCATGACTCTGACATTATTAAAATAGCTATGGAGGATCTACATTGAGTATCTTAGTCGATAAAAATACAAGATTAGTGGTGCAAGGTATTACTGGCGGTGAGGGTTCATTTCATACGCGACAAATGATAGAGTATGGCACGAAGGTTGTCGCTGGGGTAACCCCGGGCAAAGGAGGTCAAAAGTTTGAGGGCAGAGTTCCCATTTATGACACCGTCGCCGACGCAGTAGAAAACAAAGGTGCGAATACCGCCGTTATTTTTGTGCCACCAGCTTTTGCTGCTGATGCCATAATTGAATCTGCCAGTAATGATCTGGAGGTGGTAGTTTGTATCGCTGAAGGCATCCCGACATTAGACATGATGAAAGTATTTCAATATCTCAAAACTCGCCGCACCAGATTAATTGGACCCAACTGTCCTGGCGTAATTTCGCCGGGCAAAGCGAAAGTGGGCATCATGCCAGGATTCATTCACAAACAAGGAGCAGTTGGTGTTGTCTCGCGCAGTGGAACGTTGACCTACGAAGCTGTCCATCAGTTAACTCAATTAGGAATTGGACAGACTACTTGCATCGGGATCGGTGGCGATCCGATTATTGGCACTAACTTTGTCGATGCGCTTGAGCTATTTGAACAAGATGTAGAGACAAAAGCAGTAGTAATGATTGGAGAAATAGGCGGCACGGCAGAAGAAGAGGCGGCAAAGTTTGTAAAGGAAAATATGACCAAGCCAGTAATCAGTTTTATCGCCGGAAAAACCGCACCTCCGGGAAGACGAATGGGACATGCTGGCGCTATCATTGCCGGCGGCAAAGGGACAGCAGCAGAAAAAATGGCTGCGTTGCAGGAGTGTGGCGTGCACGTGTGTCAAAGTCCTGCCGAGATTGGTACAACCGTGGCGAAAGTTCTTTGATTAACAGTAACAGCTTAGTCCCTTTCAGAGGCATTTTTTTCTGCTGTTCATTTTTTACTGGATTCCCAGCCTTTGAATGCTTTTATTTAGGCCGCGCAAGAAGATATAATCATTCAGGGTCGTTACGTCACCCCGCAGGAAATTTAATTGATCAGCCGCTTGATCAACGGAAATCCTTGTTGGCATCGTAAACGACTTTCGTGCAAAATCTACCAACTGTGGGATTGGCGGATCGCCAATGGTCGACTCAAGGATATAGCCTGCCACAATTTCCTGCTCAAATTGGACAGGTCAGGGTACACCCTCCCGCCTCCTGGGAAATTGCATGCACGATGTCTTCCATGGCTGGGAGGCCAAAATCAGAAAATGCTGCTTCCATCTGTTAGCCAATTCCGCAAGGCAGGACCCCTTCTGGTCCTGCCGTGGGTTCGTGCGCCGCAATTGGTCAGCTATCTTCTCGGCTAGATCTTCAAGCGCATTGGCGCTGATTATAAATTATTATTGTTCCGTTTGCCTATATAAAAAATATTGTTATAGGGCTGTTTTGCCAAGCCAAATCAAGTTTGGCTGACCTTTTTTTGTTCTTAATTTTCGAGGTGGCATTTTCCCTTCAATTTAATAAAAGAGTCGAATCTACTTTTTGTGCAGGCCCTTTTTTTAACAAAAGGAGATTCTGCTTATCAAAGATTTTTTTGTTTCAAAGAGTGGTTCAGATTAAATTTTATGCTGAACAATCGAATCGCCTAGCCAGCTTTTAAGTGACTCACTTATCACTGCCGTACCATAACACAACACTTCAGTAACGCCGTTCATTAATTCGGTTGTATCGTAACGCACGCCAATAACAGCATTAGCTCCGATTTGTTCGGAGCTGGTCAACCGTCATGTCAAACGCTTCTGCTCGGGAGTTTTCACACCATTCGGCGACTAGCGAGATATTGCCGCCAATCAACGTTGGCAGCGAAGCGCCAATTGTGCTAAAAATAGAACGCGACCGCACCGTGAAGCCGCGCACCACGCCAAAATGCATTGACACTCTGAATACGTTTAGGTTGAAAGTGGTGGAGGTCATCGGGCATTTAAAAAGCGATTAAAAGCGAGCGGATTGTTGCTCTTTTTCATCGAAGGTGTTGCAGCATTTAAAGCTCAATCTATTTGTCTCAGAGTAACACTGCGCAGGATACTTGTTATCGCATTTTTCACACTTCATTTGCGGCCCTTTCTTCTTTAAATGAATCAACGACAACTTTCTTCTGGTAAGTCGAAAAATTAGGAAAGGCCTTTCAAACAATATTCAAGAAGCAAAAAGGCAAAGCGATTTATTAGCTTGGTGTAGTTGTCCAGCACTTTGATAAAATAACCATATTTTCGTATAGTGGCAAAAACGTCGCTGCCTAAAGCATCTGCCCCAGGTCGGGCCAATTTTGGATATTGGCAATTTGCACGTTTGCCAATGCAATTTGCACATAATTGGTATTCATCGTAACCAATCACAGGATGTATCTAGAAGCCGTTGAAACGGCTTCGGACATGTTT
>CAZNDR010000366.1:0-4916 GCA_964571835.1 uncultured Cytophagia bacterium
TTTTTCGCCGGCTGAATCTTTTAAATTTATCAGATGGTGCAGTCCAAAGCCAGCTAACATCACCACTGACATATCCAGCAAAATATGGATCATGCTGGGCACCCGAAACTTATTAAAGAAGGGCAAAAATTTAAACATAGGAGCATACAGTATCGGCAAATGTTTTCCAAAAGAGACAATCAATGAGAAGACAGCAATGAGGGCAAAAAAGATAACCAGCCGATCTCGTTTGATCACCAAAGCTAATCCTGCTAAAAACAATACGACTATTCCCATATAAAGTGGGTAATCAGTAAAAGGCATGTCTCCCCAGTAGGTGATGCCGCCAAAACCAAAATAGGAGGGGATAAAAAAGGTGATCATCTCAGCCGGAGAAAAGGACCAACTGGATGCATAACCATAATCCAATCCTCCAGATGCACCGCCGCCTCGAATGGAGTATTGGGAGTATTCATAGATCGAAATGTACATGACTGATGATAACATTAAAGCCACTATTCCAGCGCCTATCAATAATCCAAAGGCACTGAAAATGTCGCGATAATTTTTTGTTTTTACCAATTCGGTAATGGCATAATGAAGGAAATAAATTCCGATGAACAGGTAAGTGTAGTAGCACACCTGGACATGGGCGCGTAACAATTGAAATCCCAAAGCCAGCGCGGTTAAAGTAAAAAATAACAGATTTCTCTTGGTAAACAGATTATGCACTGCCCAGAAAATAAGCGGCATGAGCATTAATGATAGAAATTTTGTGTTATGACCATATGAGGTGAAAGCGACAAATTGCGGCATAAACATAATGGCAATGCCCGCAAAAAGGCAGGCATATTGGTTGAGGTGGAAAGATTTTAAAACGAGATAAATCAATAAGCCAAAAAACAGATAATTAATGATTATTCTCATAAACGGCGTTAAAGGCAGCACATAGCCAATTCCCAACAAAACGTAATTCAGAGCAGCATCAAAAATATTAATCAGCGGTATGCTGGACATGCTGGCAAAAGATGGCATGCCGGAAAAAATATAAGGATTCCACAAAGGATAAATCCCTTCTTTTAGAGCTCCTTTGATGAATGGTTGATAACTGTTGGAAGTTATCGTATCCGGAGGCAGCAACGTTTTACCTTCAAAGACCAATTGATGGTAAAAAATTAGCAACAAAACAAATAAGAGCAGAGCTATTTTTAAAACAGGCAGGTTCTGCAAAAAGGAAGTTTTGGTTTCTCTTTTTGCCTGTGTCAATCGAGTTTTCTTTTTAGCCATAAGATTTAATCCTCTTTAATGGTTGTCAAATCGATTTCCATAGCATTAATCATATTACAAAAATAAGAGGCGACTGTCTCAAAGAGACATTTAAAAATTTTATTTTTTATTCGGACCTGTTTGGGAATTTTGTAATGTCCTTCTTGATTTTTGATGGGAATTAATTTTTGCAATATTTTTAATAACTTTAACTCACTGATATAGTGGATATGTTCAATTTGAAATCGTGCTTTGGTATAAAAACCCTTGCTCTGGCAAAGCGCTTTTGTTGGATCAAAATAATCAAAAGTTTTGTGATGAAAAAATGACTTATGGGTAGGATCGACCACAGCGCCATAACTATTCCAATAAGGAACGGCAACAAAAATTTCTCCGCCCGGTTTTGAAATGCGGTGCAGTTCTGTCATCACGGCCAGTGTATCAGGCAGGTGCTCCAGCACATGGTGAATTAAAATTTGATCAAAGGCACTATCTTTAAACGGATAGGGAATTCGAGACAGATCAGCAACTAAATCAATTCCGTTGACTGGAACAATGTCCACATTGACATGATCCTCTTTTATGTCAGTACCACAACCTAAATTTAGTTTTAATGTATTCATTGATAAATGCCTTTAAATTATTTCGTCTTCAATTTTGGGCACCATCAGTTTTCTTTTTAAACTGGAGCTGATTAGATGTTTTAGGTTATCTGCTTCCTTTTTTTGATAAAACTTCAAAACGTACAATAAGAACGGATAGCTGCTTATCAGCAAACTTTTTAACATAAGGGAGTAGATAGGAGATTGGATTTTGATTTGGGTACTTAACATGTATAAACCCAATGTGGCAAAAGTCAACTTTGCTAATCGGCCATATTCGTATCTGATCGGATAATAATATAACGAAAGCTTCGTGCTCAAAACAGCTAAAAGTAAACATGAAATCGCCAGAGCATAAGCTGCGCCCATCATTCCCAGCGGAGGAATAAGCACAAAATTGAATATTAAATTGCTCAGTGCCGATAGCCCCACCACTAATGGAACATATTTTGTTTTCCGCTTAATATTCACTCCCACTGAAGTCATATAATAAACGCCACAAAAGATATATGAAAGCACAATAAGCGGGACAACGCGATAGGCTGAATGAAATTCGGATGGAGAAAGTAACCGAACAATGTCCTTTGCCAGAATAGAAATAATTAAAAATACAAAAAGTAGGATGAATAAGAAATAGGTTAAAAATTTCTTATAGATATTTTCTGCATCTTTTGTTTGGGCGATCGAGAACAAAAATGTTGGCCAGGCCGTTTGGAAAGCCATTGTCAGCAGGGAAATGGCTGTTGCGATTTTAAATCCCAGGGTAAATAAACCCAACTCTTCAGCGGCAGCCAGTTTTTCCAGAAAAAACCGGTTGGACATAATCAAAATCGCATTGGCCACAGCAGCGGGGACCAACGGAACCCCGAAATTTAACATTGGTTTTAGCAGCTTCCAGGAAATTTTGAACAAGACAAGATCCACCCGGATAATATAGGCGCTGAAAATAAAAGAGATTATTGAACTATAAAGACCAGCTAATAAAATGCCTTCCACACCTTTTTTAAGGAAAACCACAAAGTAGATATTCATAAACAGATTGAGTGCAAACTTTGCCGTATTCAAGACGGCATAGGTAACTGATTTATTTTCGGCTCGCAATCGCGCCAACGGTATTAAACGCAAACTTGAAAAAAAAGCGTCGGCAGTAACGATTCTAAGAAAAAGGGTTGCCTGTAGATTCTTAGATATTAAGTAAGAAATTTTAGGACTGAATAGATAAATTGTCAAACAGAATATCCCACTAAACAGAACGGAAAAATTTAGCGTTGTAGAGACTACCTGCCAAGGATCGTTCTTTTCATGGGAAATTGTAAAGGCAAAAATGGCTGTATTCAGTCCCAATGGCAAAAAAAGCACTAAAAAATTTAATGTAACAAAAAATAATTCCAGCTTTCCATATTCGGCTACCTGGAGATAATGGGTATATAAAGGAATAAGAATTATGGCTAATGCTTTATTGAGTATATTGGAAAAGCCATAAATCGCAGAATGCTGAATCAATAGTTTTAATTGACTTATCACAGTTTGCTTCCTGAACAATAGCCGAATTGATTAGACATCATAAGTACTTGTCAAATAATTTTGTCAGTTGGTCTTCCAGATGGGCTAACGTATAGTTTTTGAGAAATTTTGCTCGGGCTTTTCTTCCCAAATTTTCTGCCTTTGCCGGATCGGCTACCAAATTTGAAATTTTCTCAGCTAAGCTATTTGAATCACCAGGCTCTACAATAATGCCACAGCCATCCAATATTTCTGGCATATCTGAGACTTTCGTAGCTATTATCGGTCTGGCCATGGCCATAGCATCAATTAACTTGGCCGGGATTTGTCCGACAGTAGCTGGTGTTTTTAATTGTGGAATGACAACCAAATCAGCCATTGCTAATACTATGGGCACTTCGAAAGCAGAAATGAGATTCGGTTTTATAATGATAGAATCGCCCCCCTGTCTGATAATCTGACGGGAATATTTCAGCCTTGGATTAATCCCTACCAGAACTAATCTTAAGTCGCGCCGGCTGGTTAATTTTATCGCCTTTATGAGTTGCTCAATACCTTTATAGGGAGCGGGATTTCCTATGAACATTATAATTTTAAAATCAGCAAGCAACCATTCTTTTTTCAGCTTTTTTTGATCAAATCTCGCGGGATTAAAAAGCAAGGGATCTTGAGCATGAGGCAATTTTACGCCGCCAAATTTTTGTTGTAAAAAATTTGAGGTGACGGTAATTTGATCTGCTTGACTAACAAAATGCTCGATCCACGCTTTATAAATGTGCGTTGCCGGATCTAACAGCTTAAAGGGATTTTTATAATAAGTTTCTAAAAATCTTTTTAAAATACTCTTATTCCACTCGCCCAGCCACAAGCCAGTTGACCAATCGTCGATGTCTAATAAAAGCGGTTTTCCGGAAAGTTTTCTTTTTACCATTCCAATGCCGAAGCTGGGCAAAAGCAGCTTGCTGGCATAGATAATATCGCCACCAATTTTTTCCAGCAGTTCTTTTATCGACTTAAAAAAAAGGGGAAACCAATGCCCCTTAATTAGCTTATATTTAACGATTGGCAAACTGCAGGGCTCATACACCTTGTTACCAAAAATTGGTCCAACAATTTCGACCTCATATTTGTTTTTTAGAGCATTCGCCAGAGTATAGGGTCTATGGAAGCTGCTCTTTGAAAAATCGTTGGTAATAATACTTATCTTCATATTCTCTGAAATTGTTCTGCGATATCCAGTCTAATGCTTTCAGATTTCTATTACTAATTTTGATAATGCTCTCAACATCCAGGCTTGGGCCCATCTCATATAAGGTATTTTGCTCGTGAAGACAAGGTTGGTAAAGCGACTTCTTCGCTTGCTGTAAAAAAAATAGCCATTGTCGTCCTGAAGATTTTCGATCGTCCAATTGGCACAATTTTGGGCGATCTCTAATCCTTCAGGAAAGTCAGGCGCTAATTCTGATAAGCACAAGATAGTTTCTGAACAGCTATGAATGTCTATGGGATAAATTCTGTTGGGTTGAAATTTAGGAATTGTTTTATTCATAATGAGACTATTGATGT
>CAZNDR010000367.1:0-4908 GCA_964571835.1 uncultured Cytophagia bacterium
GAAATAGACATCCTCTTCATCTGCGGTCATGTAAATGACTTCATCAGAGACAAATTGTTTTACCTTTCGACCTCGAGTTTCAATCAAAGCGCCCGGCACATATTTTACAGCCTCCACTAAGGTTTTAGCACCTTGTCTTAATATTTCTCGGTGGGTGAGGGTGCTGGTCGCTGTTTCTAAAGCTGGTGACTCTTGTTGTGGCGCTTCCACCCTATTGAGCTTTCTTTCACCAATGACAGTGATCGGACTCAGTTCGAGCACGGTCGGCTGAAGCGCGAAATCGACCTTTATGCTTATTTCTTGACCAATAATGATTTTTTGGGCGATTGATCTATAGCCCATCATTGTCGCTGAAATTAAAAACTCGCCGGTTGAGGGAAGACTCAATTTAAATGATCCATCACTGTTGCTTATTGTTCCAATTGGTGTCCCTTTTATGACAATATTGGCATTCGCTAACGGCAAGCGTGTTTCAGCGTCAATCACTTTACCAGCTATCTCTGCCGAGATAGTAAATGTGTAGCTCACTAAAATAATAATGCTGACAATAAGAAATAAATCTCTCAAATTACAGGAATACTGCATCGAAGGTAAGGCAATATTTTTCAATAACGACTCTCAATCTTAAGATTTTCTTCAACAACATGTCTTATTTATTTTTGCACTGCACTTGCTAGCTTTACTTTTTTAGTTCGACTGCCTGAGACGTTTGGCTTCATATAATGGACTTAATTGGCTACCTAAATAAAAGCCTCTATAGATTTCCATGTGGCAGCAAATCTGTTTTATGATTTCTTCCTTTTGCTCATCCAAAATGGTGCACTGGCAAACCAAAGAACGGTTCCGATTAGCATAAGGCTTTTATTCGTTTGCAATTCCATCTTCTGAGCAAACACTAACAACGCCGGCACAATAGTCAGGACTAATCCGACAATTGAAATAATGATTAATAAAATTCGCATTTTTTTTTACGCTCCCTGTGGTTGAAGATTTTTTTGGATTAACATGCTGAAAATGAGATATAAGAAGGCGGTAATAAACCAACCCGGCAATCCTAAAAAGAAGACCTCCATTCCAAAATATAAATTGATAAATAAACAAAGAGCCAATCCTAAAATCCAGGCAACTGCTGCTGCCAAATTAAATGCTTTGCCAAAGGTCACACTGTATTCAGACTTTAATCCAATGTTGGGTATTGCATAAACATCTAATAAAATAACGGCACCCATAGGCATTAATACTAGCCCATAGATCGCGACAAATTCCAGTAGCTTCATGACCAGGGCAGGAAATAAGGCTGCAAAGGTAGTAATCATTCCGATCACCATAGTCACTCGCCAGGTTTTCCATTTGGGACGCAGGGATTGCAAAGCTAATCCTGCCCGATAAATTGTCGGATTCGCTGTGGTCCAACCGGCCGTAATGACGCAAACGACTCCAGCAATGCCGGCGGCTCTGAAAGCGATAGGGCCTGGTGCGAATTCTGTGCTATAATTGGTTTCCATTAAAAACAGCGAATACAAAATTCCCGAGGCAATCCAGGCGATATAGTGCCCCAGATACATACCCGTAGCGGCAGAAAGCCCGTGGTACCACTTTTTGGCATAGCGCAAAATTGTCAGATCAGACATGCCTATGTGCATGGCCATGTTGCAGAACCAGGCAAAAAACATGACATGCCAGAAAGTAAATTTGCTCTGCCCTTCCAGAGGCGAGCCCGTCCAGATCTTTTGCTTAGCAACGTTCCAAAATTCAGAAAAAGATTTTATACCCAAATCAGGCAATACAGCAATGGCTGCCGCAATAAAAATCCAGATCATCCAGGGTGAAGCGATATTGGCAACTTTTGATACCTGGTTGTAACCAAACATGGCGACTACAGTTGTAAATGCCCCAACCAGCAACACAGCGATAACCCAGCCAAGGCTATTGGGCAGCCAATCATTGAGTGAAGGCATTTTCAAATCAAACGGGATGCCCACCGCGGTGGCAGAAACCGCAATCATTGCCCCGGCTAAAAAACAGAACATGAGCGCATTGACCACATTATAGATTTGCGTCAATCTTTTGCCAGCAATTCTTTCCAGCATATAGTAGAGTGTAAGCCGTTTACTAGTGGCAATAGGCGCACATAGAAAAACCCAACTCAACACTGCCAATAAATTTCCGATCAATAAGCCAAAAACTAAATCGCCAGCAGCGACACCATGAGCAACAAATAGCGGACCGATGACAAATTCAGTGCCAGCAGTGTGTTCGCCAGCGTACATGCCAATGAAACTTCCCCAGCCTTTCCATTTTTCTGGCGGTACTGGCGTTCGTTCGAATTCGACAACTTCATTAAGCTGTTTGACAATTCCTTTTTGTGCCATAAATCATTACCTCGCCATTATTCATGAAACTTGATAAATGCTCTTTCTCTCCACCTTAATAAAAAATATTTAACGTTAGGGCTGTCCAAATTTAAAAAATGAATTAGTAAATCTTTACCTAAAAATACGCTAAGCTTTGGTTGATTTTTGATCCAACAACTTTTTCACTTCAGTAGCAACGATCAGCTCCTCATTCGTTGGCAAAACAGCAATTTGTATTCTCGATTTTGCAGATGAAATTAAACCTTCTGCTGGATTATTCGCATTCAATTGTTCATCTAAGACAACGCCTAAATTTTCCATTTCATTTAAAATTTTTTGTCTAAGTTGAAAAGAATTTTGTCCTGCACCGCCGGTGAACACGATAATATCTGCTCCGTTTAAAATGGCAAGATATTCACCGATGTACCGTTTTGCCTGATAGGCAAATGTATTAAAGGCAATCTCTGCCCTTTTATTGCCTTTTTTCATCGCTATTTCGATATCACGAAAATCGCCGCTCACGCCGGATAATCCATAAACGCCTGATTCAAGAATTAATTTTTGCCGCGTCTGCTCAATTGACCACCGTTCTTTTTCCATCAGGTACAATAATGCAAACGAATCGATATCACCCACACGATATGAATTGAGCAGACCGCATTGGGGGCTCATGCCCATTGACGTATCGACTGATAAGCCATTCTTAATGGCAGCAATAGATGAACTACCGCCTAAATGGCAGCTAATTACTTTAAAGCAATCTTTATTTTTCGAGTAAAGTTGGGCAGCACGCTGGTAAATATAACGATGAGAGGCGCCATGGAAGCCGTATTTTCTTATGCCGTATTTTTCAAAATAGGGGTAAGGAATTCCATATAGGTAAGCCTCGCGGGGAATAGTCTGATGAAAAGCAGTTTCAAATAAGCCAATAAGTGGTATGCCAGGCAATATATCTTTAAAAACAGAAATGGCGGTCAAATACACCTTATTGTGAACCGGTGCTAAAGGAAGATATTCTTCCATTGCCTTAATCACGTCGTCAGAGAGATATTCGCAGCCAGTAACACCTTTGGCCAGCACAGTTTTGAAACCGACAGCGGATAAACGCTCGATTGGTGCAAATTGTCTTAATGTCTCAATTGTAAGATTTACCGCTGCAAAATAATCTTTACTTTCAACCTGCCGAGTTATTTTAGTATCATTTTCCCTTGAATATGAATAAAAACCAATTTTATCACCAATTCGCTCAACCGAAGCTTGAAAAATAACATTCATTGAATCGGCATCAAAAACTTTGCATTTGTAAGAGGTACTACCGGGATTGGCAATCAATATCATGACCAGCGCAGCTCCATTTTAAAGAAAAATGCTTTCATTTTTGGCCAATTTTTTCCATTACTTTTTTGGTAATATCCTGAATCATTTCATCGGGAATAATTTTTTTTGAAACACTCTCACCTTTTGAGGGAGATGCTTCGCACACTGCAATTTTGCCAGGAATGTTAAATTTCTCTCTTAGATCCATCAATCGATTCACTTCTTTTTGCGGCAGCACATTCACATTTCCCAGTTGCCTTGCCAAAAAAACGATATGCGCGGTATGCTCTAAGGTTTCCATGCGATGATAGGCAGAGATCAAATCTGGGCCTAAGGTGAGTGTACCATGATTCTCCAGTAATACGGCGTCGGAGTGCTGGATATGTGGTCGAATGGCATCAGGTATCTCTTTTGTCGAGGGCAAACCATATTTAGCTATCGGGACAGCACCGAGCACAAGAATCGCTTCAGGCAGCACACATTTGTTCAACGGTATGCCAGCGACAGCAAAACTCGTAGAATATGGGGGATGGGCATGAATAACCGATCTGACATCAGGTCGTTGTTGGTAAACTTCAATATGCATTTTCACTTCGCTGGAAGGCTTATATTTGGGATTGTTGCTTAGTACTTTGCCGCTCATGTCAACTTTAATAATCATCTCCGGAGTCATAAAACCTTTGCTGACACCAGTGGGCGTTGTCAATACTTCTTTGTCGTTTATTTTGACGGTGATATTGCCATCATTGGCGGCAACATAGCCGCGCGTCCAAATTCTTTTGCCAATATCACAAATCATTTGTTTTATTTCAAATTCGCTAGAGCTAAAATACTGATTCATCGTATTTTCTCCTAAATGCACCGTAGGTAAAGGCATAAGCTAAATACATTATTTCTTAAATTCTTGTAGGACTCAATTGTCAAAATGGAGAGCAATCAAGCGCCACTCAAACTGCTGAAGCATTTCCTAATTTGTCGATTTTTTATTTTTCACCCCGCTGAAGCGATGGCCGGTTTCAAACGCAGTTTAATATTTGCAAGAGCACCCAACTTCAGCTGGGTGACCGCAACTTACCGCAGGTAAAAATAACCGCTTCAGCGGCTTCCACGCTTCACAATGTTTCATACAATCCCTACATTAAATTATGAAATGGAGTACTGAGCTAAAGAAAAAATAAATTTCTTTGGTGGCAGTTATATTCTTTGACATAACTATAACAGTCGATGATTTTCAATC
>CAZNDR010000368.1:0-4903 GCA_964571835.1 uncultured Cytophagia bacterium
TTCATGAACTTAAAAAGTTTTATTTTCGGCGCTATCTTTTTAATAACTTTTTTAAATAACTCTTATGGCACCGAAAACAAGGCCATAAAAGTTGGCACCTTTCAACAAGAAGTACGAATTTTTTATGCAACTGCGGATGGATTGCCATCAGATCAAATAAATGCAATGGCGGCAACAAAAGCTGGAGAAATTTACGCTGGCACCGACAACGGGCTGGCTGTCTTTTCCCAGGATAAATGGATGGTGATAGGCGAGCTTGCTGGAAAATCAATTCTTATGCTTTCGACAGATGGCGAAAAAATTGCAGCGTTGGCAAATAATCAACAGACGGTTATCTTCATTCTTAGCTCAAAGAGTGTCCAACAGGCGTTGATATTACCAGAGAAATTTAAAACCATTTTGACAGCGGGGGACCTGGTATTTTCTAAAAAATTATGGCTCGGAACTGCCGATGGGCTTTATTCAGTGGAATACAGTCAGAGCCAAAAAATCCAGTCAGTCGAACCAAAATTAATCGGGCTGGAAAATAATGAAGTTCGTCAATTTATTATTGAGAGAAACGATGGAATGTGGGCAGCTACCCATGCAGCACTGTTCAAGAAAGAGATTTCTCAAACAAACTGGTCGCCAGTCTTTCCGCAAGATGGCGTACGTAGTTGGGCGCTGGTTGATTGTCGCGGCGCAGCGCTGGATGCTTTAGATCGAATTTGGTTCGCCACACCTCAAGGTGTCGGCTGCTTCGATAAAGACTGGAAACTATACACCGGTTCAGAGGGGCTGCCATACAATGATTTCACCACTATCGCCGCAGGCAACAATGGTGAGGTTTGGTTTGGTACAAAAAAAGGTGCCATTCGTTTCGATGGTAAAAATTGGGAATACCGACAGGGTAAACGTTGGCTGCCTGATGATGAAATCCGTGATATAGCTGTTGATAAAAATGATTTTGCTTGGTTTGCCACCAACAAAGGCGTTGCGGTGATCAAATATAAACCAATGACTCTGGCAGAAAAAGCTAAATGGTACGAAACCGAGATCGACAAATATAACCGGCGCACGCCTTATGGCTATGTACTCGAGGCCAGGCTGGAGAAACCTGGCGACAAATCTAACTGGTTAAATTACGACAGCGATAATGATGGTTTGTGGACCAGCATGTATGGCGCCGGGGAATGTTTTGCTTATGCGGCGACCAAAGATACCAAAGCAAAAGAACGGGCGAAACAGGCATTTGAAGCGTTGCGTTTTTTGGGAGAAGTCACTCAGGGCGCAGAACATTCGCCGCCGCCCGGCTTTGTGGCACGAACCATTCTGCCCACCAGTGGACCAGATCCCAACGTCAACCGGCTAGAAGGCGATATTCGCCACCAAAAGTATTATGACAAATTGTGGAAACTTTTTGAGCCCCGTTGGCCCAAAAGCAAAGACGGCAAATGGTACTGGAAAACCGATACCAGCTCTGATGAGCTGGACGGACACTATTTCTTTTACGCGCTGTATTATGATTTGGTGGCTGATACGGATGCTGAAAAAATTCAAGTTCGAGAGCACGTAAAAGCATTAACTGACCATTTGATCGAACACGATTTTACATTAATTGATCATGATGGTAAACCGACCCGCTGGGCGCGCTATAATCCGTACGAATTAAATCATGACAAGAACTGGTTTATCGAGCGGGGATTAAATTCGTTGAGCATGCTTTCTTATCTGAATGCGACTGCTCATATTGCCGGCGATGATAAATACCGTAAAATTGCCGATGAATTAATCGAGAAACATTCTTACCTGCAGAATTTAATGAATCAGAAATTTCAGCGCGGCATTGGCACGGGTAATCAGTCCGATGATGAAATGGCTTTTATGGCTTATTACAATCTGATCAAATATGAAACGGATCCAGAAAGACAGTCGCGCTATGCGGCATCGTTTAACTTGAGCTATCATATTGAACAGCCAGAAATGAATCCATTTTTTAATTTTGCCTACGCCGCCATGTGTTCGGATCTTTCCTTCACCAATACTTACGGTACTCATCCTTTAACGCCTAAAGGCGATTGGCTGGAAGACTCAATCGATCAGCTAAAACGCTTTCCACTTGACAGAACGGATTGGAGGCATGAGAATAGCCATCGTATTGATATTATAAAATTGCATGAAGCAAATCGAAATTTTGATGAGGGCAGCTTTGAAAACAAAGGTTACCGCGTCAATGGTAAAGTGATACCAGTAGATGAATGCTATTTTAATCACTATAATTATGATCCCTGGCAACTAATTACTGGTGGAGGTGGTCAGGGATTGGGAGATGGAACGGTTTTTCTGTTACCCTATTACATGGGGTTGTATCATGGATTTATAGTCGAATGATTTAAGGTTGATCGTGCCAAGCCGAGAAGAACGCAAAGAAGAGGACGATTTGTCGACAATTTATTTATGTAACTTGGTTATTCATAGCATATCTTTGCGCGTTGGCGGCTTTCCGTGAGTAGAAATAGGGTAAGCAATTATGCAGATATTAAAAGACCTTTATCTGGTAGGCGGAGATTTAAACGGAATCACCTATGCAGGAGTCGATGCCGGATTTGAAGATGCCAATAGTTATATTTTGAAAACGCCGGAAGGACTAATCATGTTCGATTGCGGCTGCGGCGATACAATGGATCAGCTTTTCCAAAATATGAAATACTGGAACCTGGATCCACGTCAGCTTACATATTGTTTGCTCACGCATCCGCACTTGGATCATGCTGGCGGTGCACATTTGCTCAAACAAAAAGGTGTGAAACTTGTCGCCAGTCATGAAACAGCTGACGCTGTGGCTAAAGGTGATGAACGTTGTGCTGGCTATTTGTACCATAAAAAATTTATCCCCTGTGAAATTGATTTAATCGTCTGTGATGGAGAAATAGTGAATTTATCGGGTGTTCAAATTGAAGTGAAACATTTGCCAGGACATTCGATGGGGTGTACAGCTTATCTATTTAATCATGAAAATAAAAAGATGGTCGTGAGTGGAGATGTGATCGGCACGCTCAATGTGGGTAATTTCGGTTGGGATGGTTCAATTGATTTTAACAAACAGATTTATATTGCATCGTTGAAGCGATTGGCCAAAATTGATTCGGATGTCATGCTGCCGGGACACGGATTAATCTATTTTCATAAACCAAGAAGAAGAGTTGAAAGTGTATTGAACGAAGCGCTGATTCAATGGAGGTAAGTCACATAAATTTCAGCTCCAGACGGCCTCGCCGGCTCGTTAATTTTACAATGATGAAGATCTCACGGGGAAAAAGCCAGCGAAATAGTAAAACCAATCTTTGAGCGGATTTGATTTCTGCGGGCATAACAACCAAGCTTAGTGGAAAACAGATGAAAAAAAAATTGTCTTGGTCTATTTATGTTGTTTTGTTGAATGCTTTTTTTTTGCTGTTGTTATTAGATGCATTTTCTCAGGCGCCTTTTTCTGAACAAAGTACAAATATTTATTCGCAGCGAGAACTATTTCTTGATTATTTTCTGATTGAAAAAATGATCGATACCCAATTAATTCTCCACCAGCCCCGGGACGAAGGAATTGTTCTCAAATTTGATAATCCCTGGGAAGGTCCATTCTGCGGCTATTGTACTGTCATCTTTGATGGGGAAAAATATCGCTTATACTATCGGGGATTACCAGAAGCTGGTCAGGATGGCAGCACCAACGAAACGACCTGCTACGCTGAGTCCAAAGACGGCATTCATTGGATTAAGCCAGCGCTGGACTTGTTTGAAGTGAATGGCAATTCAAAAAATAATGTCATCCTGGCTGACGCTTCCCCAGTAACTCACAATTTCAGTCCATTTTTGGATAAGAATCCGAAAGCAAATCCCGACCAAAAATACAAAGCCTTGGGTGGTACGGAAAAAAGTGGTCTCATTGCCTATGTTTCTGCTGATGGAATTCATTGGCAAAAGCTTCAGGACGCGCCGGTTTTTAAAAAGGGAAAATTCGATTCCCAAAACGTCTCCTTTTGGTCAGAGAGTGAAAACTGTTACCTCTGTTATTTTCGTAGCTGGAGTGGAGTTGGTTATCATGGTTACCGCACCGTTAGCCGAACCACCTCGTCCGATTTTTTAAATTGGTCAGAACCGGAAAACATGACCTTTGGCGATAGACCGCTTGAGCACCTTTACACCAATCAAACGCATCCTTATTTTAGAGCGCCGCATATTTATATGGCCATTGCAGCTCGCTTTATGCCTAATCGCAAAGTTGTCTCTGATGAGCAGGCAAAACAGCTTTATGTTAATCCCAATTATTATAATGATTGTTCCGATGCTGTTTTGATGACATCGCGCGGCGGTTCGATTTATGACCGTACTTTTATGGAATCATTTATTCGTCCCGGCATTGGCCTGCAAAATTGGGTGTCCCGCTCGAATTATCCAGCGTTGAATGTCGTTCAAACCAGTCCCACCGAAATGTCTATTTATGTTAATCAAGCTTACGCTCAGCCGACAGCGCACCTGAGGCGCTACTCATTACGTTTGGATGGTTTTGCTTCGGTGCATGCCGACTATTCAGGTGGCGAAATGATAACCAAGCCTTTTAATTTCACAGGAAATCAATTGTTGGTCAATTTTGCCACGTCGGCGGCTGGCGAAATCAGAATCGAAGTTCACGACAAAGCAGGAAATCCGATCGCTGATTATAGTGCAGCGGATTGCTTCCCATTAATTGGCAATGAAATTGAACGCGCTGTTGCCTGGTGCAAGGGGACTGATGTCTCTGAATTATCTGGAAAAATTGTTCGCTTGCGCTTTGTGATGAAAGATGCAGATTTGTTCTCGATGAAGTTTGAGTCGTTATTTTGATGGCCATTTTTATTAACATGATACCCCTCTTTCTATAGCACGC
>CAZNDR010000369.1:0-4882 GCA_964571835.1 uncultured Cytophagia bacterium
AAACAGAATCCTGTAACGTGTCATAAGTTAAATTTTTCCAGGCGACAGGCGTGAACTGTTTGCCAGGATCAGCCCAAGTATCAGAATAATGAAAATCCAGCAGGAATTGAAATCCGGCTCGTTTAATTCGTTGCGCAAATTTTTTAGTATAATTTAGGCTATTACATACCGGACCAGAATCATTCGGAGTATGAAACAAACGTAATCGGATGCAATTGATACCATGGTTTTTGAAAATTTGCAGCGCATCGGTTTCTCTGCCATTTTCCTTAAAAACAGCACCGTGCTGTTCAAGCTTGGGCAAAAGCGAAATATCGACACCGCGGTAAAATCCAGCAAACCTCGACTTTGATTCTTGACTTCTCGAACAAGCAAAAAAGAATAATAATAAAAAAATAAAAAATTTGTTTATTAGTTTGTTCATGCTCATGGCTAATTGATACCTATGATATTGCTGAGAAAATGCTCATGAATAATTATTGCTTTTTGACGTTGTTAGCTCACTTGTTTGGAGGAAAGATGAGGCATAAATCATCGACCAATTGAATTGTCTCATTAATCAAAAGGGTGTAAGCTGAAGACCTTACACCCTTTTTGAAAAAATTCCTTACCCAGTCAATTCCACACTATTAACGAACGAGTGTCATTTTATTGATTTGACTGAAATCTCCGGCTACCATTTTTACGAAGTAGATTCCTGAAGCGACATTTTCGCCAGCAGCATTCTTGCCATTCCATTCAATGGCATGGTTGCCCTGAGGTCTATTCCCGTTAATCAAAGTAGCCACTAATTCGCCGGTCAAGCTATAGACTTTAAGAGTGATATGAGCGTCTTTCGCCATGGAGAATTTTATGATGGTGCTTGGATTGAACGGATTCGGGTAATTTCCTTCTAAAGCAAAATCAGTCGGCAGTTTGCCCTTTTCCACATTGACCGCCATCGGCGTTGTCAAATCTGGCGGTGGATATTCGACAAACAAATTCGTATCTCGCCAGGGCACGACCGGTAAAGTGTAGCCTCTTGGCCAGACCGTTATTGGCCAGGGAGTGCCTTCTAATATCTGATCGGGATGAATGTACTGCATATAACGTCGCCCCCTTACCACTCCGCCACCAGAATTGGCGATGTAAACACCCGGTTCATTTGTGGTATAAGCAATCTTATAACCGAGTTGATACCAGCCATTAGGGAATTTTTCTGACACTTTGATCAAGTACGTCCCGCTGTAAATCATATCACCATCGGGATCAGTCAATTCGAGAAAATTTTCGCTCCACATGTCATGTCCCTGGGTTGTACCCAGTAATTCACCATCCCAGCGAACAAACACAGAATCCACTCCCGGACGGAATAGATTGTCGACATTAGCAGCATTAGAATCAGGATTAGCCGCATTGTGCATATCCACATTCCAGGTGACCGATATGTCATGGTTATAAACACCGTTTGCTGGTACGCTGTTAAAGAATTGGCGAGAGAAGCCAAAATCACCAGGCACATTCTGTGTGGCATCGCTGGTGAACACGTAGGTTCGGTTGCCGCCGCCAGTAATTGCCGGCTCTTCCCAACCACGGGTTGAACCATCATCATTGATCAATTCATCGATAAAATTGGGACTTGTTTCATCAAAGCGGGAGCTATCCCAATCGATGAAATATTTATAGAATATTTCCGTGCCCGGAGGCAGCTTGAAACTTTCATTGGCTGATGTCCATTCCCGCAGCAGAGGATTGTAAAATAATTCTACTGCATCATCAGCATTCCAGCCACGAGGCCCGCGGATTTCGATCTCATCACCAACACCGCGATCAAATAATCCTAAAGCCTCCAGCGCTTCAGTGCTTAGCCGCCAGGTGATAATAGCTTCAATCGGCTTGACGCCTTTTATCTTTTTGCCGCTGAACCAGGTCCAGTGAATAGTTGAATCTTTCAGACTGCTCGGGTAAGCGAATTTATGATCGCTTCCATCTTCCCAACTGAAATCGGGCGTGTTTTCGGCATAAAATTTAAATGACTGCTGCTTACCTGCAGTTACAGCTGCTTTTGGGAAATAGGCAACGCCGGACCAGAAAGATCCGCCGTACACGCTTTTTTCTTCCCAGTTCAACAGGACTTTCGTTGCTCCCCAGTCAAGTATTCCACCAGAATTGGTTGGATCGCCGCGCAAGCCAATTGGGCCATTAACTGCTGGATCAAAGCGCTCAGCTTCCATTTCTCCGCCGATATTGACTCGGAAATAAATCGCCACCGAATCTGGTTTCGAAACGAAAGGAGATTTGTATTGCGGCTGTGCGCCTAATCCTAAATCAGGATTATAGTACTGCACCGGGACAATGGTGTCGTTTTCGCTGGTGATCAAAATACGGGTGTCAGCAATGGTATTATTAAAAGGACCTTCCCAGCCGCCGTTGGGCGAGGTGCCGATCTCGGAGGTATGACCTGTCCAGAATTTGTATTTTAACGTATCGTCTGACATCATCTTGAAGGTCACCTGCCAATAATCACCACCCACATTGACCATATCCAAATCTGAAGAAGTGTCCCAGCCTATTTTAGTACCGCCGGGAAGCACTGGCCCAGTTGTCCAATTATTTAGTGCGCCTCTGACTTCGACAAATCCATTGGTGCCCAATGTGTCTAAATTGGTGCAGGAATTAAATTGTAGCGTTACATTAATTTCATGGGCTGGTGCAGAAGGCACTGAGCTGCGCATGACAACATCATCAAGGTAAAACTGATCGCCACCACCGGGTACTGGTGGTGCACCCATCGCAGCAAACATGGTATAATTACCATTCACGCGCGGGGCTGGATCAACCACTTCAAACAGCCATTCAGCGGGTTCATCAGTCTCTTCACCTTCCCAGACTTTGCATTTGATATCACCCTCGTTGAGATACCATTTCACCCAGTAATAGACTTCCAGGTCAAAATCGAAAGCAACGCCGGCATGAAAGTAGGTCCAGGTATCAGGTGCTAAAGCGGCCATAGGACCTTCATATTTGCCACAAATAATCATGTCCTGCAAGGGGCTCAGCACTAATGCATAAGCCGGTGCTTCGGTAGGATCAGAATCACCGCGCGAGCTATCCAGCGGCATGCGCGTTCCTACAAAGAAATTTGAGGTTGTAAAACGGGCAAAGTTGATTTGGAATGTCAGAATTTGGTTGGGATCACTCCATTTGTCCTGAATAAGGGACAAGTATGTTTCCATCGTTATGTCCCCATTCTCGTCCTTAACAATTTCAGGTACGCCATTTGATTGGACTAAGCCGACACCAACTAAGCCGCCATACGAGCCGGCTTCGACAAATAATGCACCGTCTCGCTGTTCAACGACTTGCCCGGCAATATCATTTTGCCCATAGTAAATCCACCCGATATTTTGTAACGCCGGCGGATCATCGTCTTCAAAATGATCTTGCCAAAGAATTTTATATTCCTGGGCGACCGCAAAGCTGGCAAACAAACACAAGACAAAAACGAAGCCAGCTAAAAATAATAACCTTTTAGCCATTAGATTCCTCCATAAATGTTAGATAAAAAGTTTACCATTTTGAAAATGGCTTAAATTAATTAATTGTTTTTTGTTACTCTGTTCACCTCCTCTCGACCAAAGGTTAAAAGGTGACTACTAAAGTGTACCTGCTCATAGGACCTAAATGTTGAAAAGATTGGTATCCATAACTGGTTGAAATTCTCAATCCTCTCTGAACTGCTAAATTGACGCCGATTCCCAAAGTCAAACCTTTTTCTCGATCTTCAAGAAAGAGTTCATTATAACCGCCGCGGAGCACCAAAATCTCATTTAAAAGAGATAGCTCAGTGCCGATATTGACGCTTTGAGAATTATCACTGGGATTAATTCCATCTACTGCTAGAGTTAGCTGATGATTTTCTGCTCGCCAGGCAATATAAGATAATCCCAACCGCATGATTAGGGGCAGATCGAAACTTTCCGTTTTCAAGCGACCGACCACGCTTTGATTATTGCCCAGTTGATCTGGAGCGATGTCTACGCGGACATTTAAATCTTCACCATCCATGCGCATCTTCGAGCCGAAATTGGAAATGCTAAAGCCCAATTTTAAGCCGGGCAACGGCGTATCGTAAATAGTGCCTATGTCAAAAGCAATGCTGGTTGCTGAAGAATTAAAGATGCGCTCATTAATGTATTTTGCCGTTCCTCCTATTGAGAAACGATCGGTCAAGCTTCGAGCAAAGGACAAACCAACCGCTAATGACGCAGCGTCAAATTTCTCGCCAGTTCCCATGGGATTAGCAGGAGTTGTCACATCCATTTCATCAGTGCTGAGCGCGGTAACACAAACACCAACGGCGCCAATAGATCGAAGTGGAATAGCTACGCCGAAAAAATTAAAATTCAGACCTGGTAACCATGGTGAATGATCGACAATAAGCGCCTTGCTTTCTATTCTCGACAATCCGCCAGGATTCCAGTACAAAGCGCTTGGATCGTCAGCGCTGGAAACAAAAGCGCTTCCCATGGCTGTACCTCGTGCTCCCACTGGAATCTTTAGAAAAGCGGCCGAAGATGTCCCAACTTTTTTGACTTCCTGAGCCTGTATTAATGCGCTCATGATTAGCAAGGAAATAAAAAGCAGCCATTTAATCAGTTTTTTTTGTTTGTTGTTCACGTTTGTTCTCTTCATGTTAAACCAACTTGTTAATTTTTGTTATGAATGGCTAAGCTTGGCTTTTAAAAAATCAAGGCAATCCAACATCTATTTAATAATGGCAAACGTCCCTGTCTTTTCACCAATTCCCGGCGCTTCAATGTGATACAGGTAAACGCCATAAGATATTTCCAGATTATCTTTACTTAACAAATCCCAAATGGCAGTTCCGTTGTTAAAACCC
>CAZNDR010000370.1:0-4874 GCA_964571835.1 uncultured Cytophagia bacterium
GATTTGACTTGCGTCAATTAAGAAAATATTTTTTTTTAATCCAAAATATTTTAATTCGCTCATTGAAAGCAAGGCAAAAAATAAGCCGTAACAAAAACACGCTAATCCGGTTTTTAAAATAAAATTAGTGGTAAGGAAATTTTGCAAATATAAGACAGCTGCTAATACGAGCGAACTTTTCACCATCATTTTAATAACAAAAAATTCCAACATTGCTTTTTTCTTGATGATAAAAATAGACACAATAAGGATGACTAAATTTGCAAATACTGCTGCTAAAGCTGCCCCTCGCGTACTAATAAGTGGAATTAAAATGGCATTTAAAATAATATTGGTAATCGCCCCTGCGATAACAACCTTTAAATATTCTTTGTGCAAGCCTATATAATTCATTGATGATAAATATGTCAAATGAAGAAAAATTAAATATACTGTGAATGACAAAAACATTAATATGTTAGCGCTTGGCGCATATTGACCACCATAAAGCATTTTAATTAATTCGCCAGCCATTGCAAAAAGAGCGACCGTTATCAAGCCCCCGATAAAGGCACCGATAGCACAAATATATCTGAATCCCGCTTTTAGCTTGGCATCATTTTTTTCATGGGTGGAAAAATAGGGCGCAAAGGCAATTTGAACCAAACCGGCCAAACCCACAAACAAAGCAATAATTTTGTACGCTGCTTGATACCAGCCCACGGCTTTGGCTGAATCGAGCAGCCCCAGCATAAAGGTGTCAAAAGTATAATATACTTTTATGACCACCACTGAGGCAGCCATTATCAGGGATACTTTTATATATTTTAACCAAGTTTTCAGATTGACACTTTTCCACCAATTTTGGGAAAAGGACATTTTGAGAAATGGCGCCAATAGTAAAACTGCCAGGATTCCAGAGGCGCTATAAAATATTGCCACCAGCCATAAATCAGTCCGTCCTTTGATAAAGATGATGATAGGAACCAGATAAAAAACCCGCCACAAAATTCGCCACGCGGCAACTCCACCCATTCGCTCTAATCCTTGAAAGGCAAATTCCGGATTTAAGGCTTGAGAAAAAATCCAGAGCGCGCTCAGTACCAACAACAGCGTCAGTTCATGAGAAAGTCCAGCAATAAAGACGGTCAAGGCGACCGCAGTAAATATAATTACAGCTAATAAACTTCGAATGAGAAAAATATTGATCACGAAAAAATCGGCTTTATCCGGCGATTTAGCTATCTCGCGCGTGCCAAAAGTCGGCAAGCCCAAATCGACAAAAATTATCAGATAGGCTAAAATCGCCTGCACAAAAGCCCAAAGACCAAAGCCCTCATCGGTCAGTTTCCTTGCCAAAAAAATCGTCGTTACAAAAGCCAGCACATTAGAAAAAATTTCGCCAACAAAAAGATAAGCTAGATTACCAGTTATTCGGTTTTTCAAACTGCTCAATTAAATATCTCAAAATTCAATGTGTCTTACATCGCCTAAAAGTTAATGCCCACTGAGCCCAGCCAGGAAAATTCAGCATGCTTTTGATTGGCTTTTTCTAAGGCAGCGCTTTCTATTTTAAAATCAAAAAACAATTGTCGTATCAATTCATACCTAAAGGAAAACGATAAACTTTGTTTTTTTTCCAAGTCGCCGCCCAAAAATTTTGGATAATAGGCACCAGCTGACTCAACAGGTTCATTTACATCGCCGCCAAAATTTTCGCCGCTGGTATTAGCGCCGTGCCGCCAGAAAAGAAAACAAGTTCTCAGGCGCAGCCGCAGCGTCGCTTGATACGACATCAGCAAACTCAACAGATCGCTATTCGGTCCAATCCAATGTCCCAAAGACGTAGCGTAATGGGTGTATTGCAGCGAATTTTCATGGGTGTAAACATAAGGCCGAATGCGAACATATTCCACTCGAACATCGACATTTTCTAAATAAAAAGGTTGGGTGATAAATATTCCACCCAGGAAACCATATTTATTGGCGTACCAGTCACTGCCGAGCTTGCCCGTTACTATGTCATCGATTAATAGCTCGCCGTACAGCTTGATATTTTTTATTCTGGTAAATTTAAAATCAGCCGCCATCATCATATTATCGGGGCTGCCGAGATAATGTTCGGCACTGCGAAAGAACATCACTGGATTCAGGTACGCTGGCTCGAAACTCCGGCCTTTAAAAACGACCATTTCCGAAATTCCCAGCGCCAGCCAGCGCCAGGGTAAAAATTCCAGGCGATGCGCAGCCAGATATTTTTTCTCCTGCAAACTATCCAAAACATGATAGCGGTAGTCGATCAAAAAAGCATAAAGACTGGTAAATTGGAATCGCTGGTGATGATACTCAAATTTTATCTGATCATACGAAGTGGCATTATGGGAAAGTATCAAACTGCCTGAATTGCCAGCTCCCCAGTAGTTCGAAAATTTGCCATAAATAAATTGAAAATTTTTTAAGCCAAATTTGAGGTAAGCTTCGGTTTCATCATGATAAATAAAATCCGTTGAGGTGGCACGGACAAAACCCAGTCCGGGCAAAGTATAATTGCCTAACTGATATTGCTGGTCACCCCACTCCTTATTGTCGCGCACGTTCACCAAAATACCAACAAAATCCGTGAGATAACCCCAGGCAAAAAAGCCATTGGTAAAAAAATGGTGCGTTTTTGTTTGGCCGCTAGAATCGGTTTGATAAGACCGCCTCTGGTAACGATAAACCGGGTCCAAATAGAAGCGAATCTCATCGTGGTGCCAGCTTAAAAAATTTCTATTGTTCTGATAAAGCACGGTTGGAAAAAATTTTTTGACGTTTCTGTTCTGCTTGAATTGACAAATCGCTGAACGATACGGTATTTTTACGGCAGAGATTTTTTCGAACTCTTCTTTGAACTCAAAAATTAAATAATGTAATTGCTGCTGCTCGACTCGATTTAAATTATCTTTGCCATACGTTTTTTCAGAGATCAGTTTTAAATAGCCGGCGAATTCTGCCCGCGAAAGCGGTTTGCTGTGATTGAGCAGTCCGGCAATGATCTGTTTGGTTTCCATTCTTTCTAAAAAAGCATAAGCCCAGTGATTCAGTGGCACATAGGGTGCTTGAGAAAAAGACAGGCACGGCCGGATCAATTCAATCATCAAGAGAAGTAGCAGCATATTGCCAATCCTGATGAAAGGAAAAGATGACGCGCGGATAAAACATAAAAAGAAAGTGTGTTGTTTTTTTCTCACGCTTAGCTCGTTGGTTGATATTTTGTTTGGGAAATTAGAGCTCGTCTAAAATTCGGCTTAGCTTGATGCTTGCGGTTCCGTCGCCATAGTGCCCATGGAGAGGACTGGTCGGCACAAATTTCTCCATGGCTGCGATAATTTTATCCGTGTTGGCGCCGACCAGGCAATTCCAGCCATCAGCCACCGTTTCCACCCATTCGGTTTCTTCGCGCAGGGTGATGCAAGGAACCTGATAAAAATAGGCTTCCTTTTGGACACCGCCGGAATCGGTCAAAATTTTACCGGCATTTTTTTCCAAGACAATCATGTCGATAAAACTGACCGGCTCGATGAGCTGAACGTTTTTTGCTGTTTTTAATCGATCGTACAATTTATACCTTTTTAAATATTTTACCGTCCGCGGATGAACGGGAAAAATAATAGGCTGGGAAGAGCTAAGCAATGCGGCAACAATACCTTCCATATTTTTTTGGGCATTGGTATTTTCAGCCCGGTGCAAGGTTAGCAAAAAAAATTCTCCCCTGGTCAGAGACAAGTCCTTGAGAATCGTGCTAATTTTTTCAGCCATGGGAGCAAAGCGCAGCGCCGCATCGAACATGACATCGCCAATATTAAAGACGCCGGCGGTTATGCCTTCATTTCTTAAGTTTTCCACAGCAGTGGTTGTTGGGCAAAAAAGCAAATTCGCCAGTCGATCGGCGACAATACGATTTATCTCTTCGGCCATTTTGCGGTTAAAGCTTCTTAAGCCAGCTTCCACATGAGCCAGTTTGATGTTCAATTTGCTGGCAGCAAGCGCACCGGCCAGCGTAGAATTCGTGTCGCCATAAATTAGCGTCAAATCTGGTTTTTCTTGCCGTAAATATTTTTCCACACCCAGTAAGATTTCCGCTGTTTGCTGAGCGTGGCTGCCGGAGCCAACCTCCAGGTTGATATCCGGCTGGGGGATTCCCAGGTGATCAAAAAAAACCTGTGACATTCTATCGTCATAATGCTGACCCGTGTGCAGAATGAGCTCGTGATGTCTTTTTCTCAACTCAACTGAAACCGGCGCCGCTTTGATAAATTGAGGTCTGGCGCCAACAATGGTGACAATTTTCAATGCTAATTTTCCTGTAATTTTGAGACCAATCCGACATTCTTTAAAAGTACGTCGGATTTAAATTGATGAACAGTCCTGCGCACTTTTAATGTGCGCAGGACTTTAGAATCAATCCAACAAATATTTTAATAGCTTTTTCTGCAATTCAGGCGGTGGAATATAATCCTCTGCAAATCGTCGATAGGATGCTGCATCGCCCAAAAGCTCAGTAACTATTTTTTTATGGATCAATGATCCCTTGCGCAACTCCCACAGAATTAAAAAAAGTTTAATGATTAGTACCTCAGTTCAACAAAAATAATGCAGTGATCACAAAAAGAAATCCGACTGAACGCCGTCATGCTTCATCCCGACAGGCACTGTCGAGATGAAGCATCTCCTCCTGTAAAAAAGTGAGATTCTTCGTCTCCGCCATTCGGTGGATCCTCTGAATGACTGTCAGTCGAATGATTGGTAATATATCAAATAACAAAACGAAAAATATGTTTTATCTAAACAGAGTACCCACTCATAAAAAGTTTATTTTCTTTAAAACTTTTTTGTATTTTTATTGTTTATTTTTT
>CAZNDR010000371.1:0-4840 GCA_964571835.1 uncultured Cytophagia bacterium
GGTATCTTGACCCCAGCCGAGAGAAATTTTGTCCAGATAGGTCTCAGAAAACGGTTCGCCCAAATTATATTGGCCGCTTCCATCTATATCCATATAGGCAAACAAATAATAATCGCCATAGGCGAGATTGCCGAAGCGGAATTCTCCGTTGGCTGAATCAGCGAGCTGCTCTTTGAAGGGAGTCAAGCTAAGTCCGGCAGCCAGAACATGAATTGCCCCGCGCCGTTGCCCGGAATAAACTACTATTCCTGAAATGGAACTAAAATAGGAATCGGTATCAATCAGCGTCAGGACGACATCCGTGACGTGATCATTTTCTTCAAGCGGAATAGCTGGCATGACCACCCCCACAGGCTCTGTCAGGCTTGGCAACAAGTCTCCATCGGTGTCTAAAAATCCAACCACCAAATATTCGCCAGCGAAGAGACCAGTCACTGAAAACGAATCTGAAATCCCCCAGGTGAAATGATCTGAGGTGAATGGCGTTTTAGTGAATCCAAGCGCATAAACATGAACTTCACCAGTTAAAACGCCGGTATAAGCTACCGTGCCGGAAATCGAGCCGCCACCTCGCGGCAATTCTTTAATAGCGAAATTTATATTATCCACAAAACCTGCACTATCCAGCTTAATCGGAGCTGGATGTATTCCCATCGGCTCATCAAAACCGGGAAAACCGTTAGCGTCGACGTCCATATAGGCGCCAATAAAATAGGTGCCGGCAGCTAAATCGGTTATCTCAAAAAAGCCAGGGCTGCTGAGTGTATCGTATTTCAATGGATTATTTAGGTCAGGCGGTATTGCCAGTGTAGCGATAATAATCGGACCGCTTTGTGCTCCTCTGTAGTTAATGGAGCCGCTAATCCTTCCGCTATTTGCCAGAACCAAAGCTGGTAGGGCAAACAGAACCACGGCCAAATAAAAGAAGCTGATAATTTTTTTTTGAGCAGACATATTTTTCTCCTTCCGTTTGAATTATTAATGGCAGACCTGGTTAAATTAATACCTAAATTTCTAAAACCGATTTGCATTTCATCATGCTTGTCGGTTAATTTCACATATTTATGGAGTGAATTGACTGAGTCAATTTTTGCGGTGACGCAATCACTGCACTCCACAATGTTTCAGTGACTTCATAACTGCAGAATAACTTTATTGTATAAATCTGGGCAATAAATTAACGGCAAATCTCAGGCAGATAAATTTTGCTCCTGCTAAAAATTTAAAAATAAATAAATTTTGATTTGCTAAAAAATATTTTCATCGGACAAACTTCCAATAGAGAAAAAGAAACTCCTCATTTTAGCATCACTATCGTAGCGCCCCAGCCGCCGGCTTCAGGACGAGCATCGCCGTACGCAGCTACCTCCGGATGATTTTTTAGCACTTGATGTACTGCCCACTTCATTTTGCTTTTGCCTTTGCCATGTGCGATGCGCAACCGTTTTAAATGTAGTCGCTTGGCATTCCAAATAAATTCATGGACTATCTCTGGCACCTGCGCTGGGAAAAAGCCGTGAAGATCCAAATCATCGGTAACGTAAAAATAATCGCCCGAATTTTCTTTTGTTTTGTCTTTATTCATTACTGACAAAGCTGATAAAAATAATCGTCAAGATGCCTGTTAAAAAAACGCTAACTTTATCTGATTCTCCAAATATAATTTCGTGTCCCTAAATTGACTCAAGTCAATTAACTACAGCCCTTGGCTACCTCAATATGGCCAAGCTCTCCATAGCTGATTTTTCTGTTACAGAAATAATTACTGGGAGCGAATCTTTGACGCCTGCGACATGAGTAATGATGAATATTTGACGGAACGACGGGGACAAGCGTTGCAAGGCTGACAAGATCAATTTTTTTCGTCGTTCGTCTTGCGAGCCAAAAATTTCGTCCAAAACAATAAAATTGATTCGCGATCTGCCAGCACGTTCAGCCACCACCTGACTGATGGCAATACGCAGACACACATTCATCAGGTCCTGTTCCCCGCCCGAAAAGCGCGCCAAGGGGAACTTCATCGATTGGTCATATAAAAAAATATTGTAATCCTCATCCAATTCCATGATGGAATAGCGCCCCTGGGTGGTCGAACTTAAAAGCTCCGAGGCGCGGCTGGCGATGAGCGGTCGCATTTTGTCGGGCAGTTCCTGGCTGAAAATTTCGAAAAGCAAATCTGGCATCTCCAAAGAGGAAATCTCTTCTTTTATTTCAGCGATTTGCTGCCTCACTTTATCGACTATTTCCAGTTCTTGAGTTACGCGCTCAATATCTTTTTCAAGGGTGATAAGTTTTTGCTCGGTGCTATGAAGCTCATCTTTTTTCGCCTCTGCAGCTTTTTGCAGGTCCTCGACTTCTTTTTTTACCTGCAGGTACTGCAGATCGTCATATTTCAACTCTGTGACTAGCTGTTCATCTTCACTTTTTTCAGCCAAAAATTCAGCTAAATCATTGTCCACTAGCTCAAGTTCTTTCTGTTCCTCCGACAGCCGCTTGATCTGTTCATCGTACCTTAACACCTGGTCTCTTATTTCAGCCAATTCTTTAAATTTTTTCGAGCAGTTCCGATGCTCTTTCTCATCATATTCAATTTTGCCCAGTGCGCTGATTTTTTTTTGTAAGTCGTTCAAATAATCTTCCAATTCATTGTGCATCTCTTGAGCTTGTTTTCTCCGTTTTTCTCGTTCTTTGAATTGCTCTTGCGCCTGCAAAAATCCGTCGCGATTGGCAGCAGCTTTTTTCATCTGATTTTCAATTTGCTGAAGCTGCGCTTGAATCTCTTTTTTCATTTTATCCAACTCAGTAAATTGTTTTCTGAGATCCATCAGCTCTTCATCAAAATGTGCCACTACTGAATAGTATTGATCCTTCAATAGACTGGTGCAGACCGGGCAAGGGCTCTCCAATCCCAATTTTTCAATATTTTCTTTTTTCTGCTTGAGCTCCTGTCCTCTGGTAAGGATGCTAGTGAGCTGTCCTTCTATTTTTAATTGCTCCTGCCTTGCTTGCTTGAGCAAAATAGTCAATTGGTCTATTTCCTGATTTTGCTGTTTTATCCGCTCATCAATTCCTTCAAATCCTTTTAATTCTTCTTTCAGTTTTGTCAAATTATATTGTTCTCGGGTAAGCCGTTGTGTCAGCCGCTGTTTCTCTTCTATCATGGCTTGCAGCTGATAAAAAAAACTGCTCGCTTTGTCCAATTTCTCTTTTTCAGCCTGGACCTTTTTGTACTTTTTCAACTGCGGCTTGAGCAGCTCCACTTCCTTTTGTGTTTGATGAATAATCGCCATTTGAGCCAGATGTTTCTTTTTTCTATCTTCGGCGCTTTCGATCAGCCTGAGCCATTTATCAATGCGCGTTTGCAACTGGAAGTGCTTTTCTCTTAGCCCGACTATACGTTCAAATTCACTTTTGACAATTTTCTGTTGGTCTTGCAAAGCCTCGAACTGCTCAGCGAGAACCGATTTTTGTTGATTGGTTTTTTCCCACTCCAGTTTCAAGTTCTTGTTTAGCAGTTTCGATTCTTGATCATCTTTCAAACTCGCTTCAAAGCCAGAACTCACCTCCTGCTTGCTTTTTTTATCATTTCTGATTGGTTGCCGCACCTGATTTATGGTTCCAATATGGATGGGGTGGGCAATGCTCTTCCGCTTTTTTTCAGCTTGCATCGCAACAAAATCTTGCTGCCCGGCAAAGACAGATATAAAAAAAGATCGAAAATCAAGATTGAGCAGATTTTCGATATATTCATTCACCTCGCATTCTTGAGCCGCTACCGGCTCGCTTTGCGCATTCTTGTAAATGGCGGCTTCTACTGCGGCAGTTTTGCCCTTTAATTTTCTGACCAATCGATACTCGTTCGCGTCGCAAAAAAAGGTCATTTCCACCGCACAATCAGCCGCCGGCTCACAAAATTGTGATCGGATATCTTCACCCAGGAAGCGCTTGCCATAAAGGCACCACCCTATCGCTTCGACGAGGGTCGTTTTTCCTGTGCCATTGTTGCCAATGATGCCAATAATACTTTCCGGCAGCTTTAATTCTACCTTTCGAAATCGGCGATAGTTAGTGAGTGCCAGATTTTTAATTACCATAGCTGCTATCGCAAAATGAAATTAACTATTGCTCACAATCAAAGATTTATTATTGGATGCCATTAATTAGCCACCCTACTATTTAATCACCTTTTATTGTTGCCCTGGTCGAACTTTTTTTTCCTTCTGGGATTGATCTTTTTCCGACTTTTTTTCTTCACTGCGCTTTTTTGGCGCAGCCGATTCGCTTGAGCCAGTGTGACGTTGAAGGATCTTTGTTACACCAAAAACAACTAACAGCAGTCCCACTAACAAAGTTAAATAAGTCGTATAGCGGTAACTTTTCAATCTGGTTTCCATGGCTTTTAGCTCGGTTTGGATTGAATCTAAATCCGCCTGCTTTGCATTCAGAGCGGCAATTTTCGCCTCCAGTTCTTTCTCTTTCAATTTAATTTCGATCTCTTTTTCTACTATCAGATTTAGCAGTATGTCAAGATTTTTATCTCGAGTTGATAGTTCATCAGAACTCTGTTTTGCTGACAAATCGTTTTCACTCATTGCCGAATCGGTTTTTTTGGTTTGATCAACACTCTTTTTTTGTTCGCAAGTGGCAAAAATTAACCATGACACCAGCGCCAGACTCAAAAAAACATTTCTAAAAAATGTTGATTGCCTCATGTTCTACCTTTCCTCAATATTTTTGTTTTTAAACGATACTGTATGTGAAACTTCAACCACGGCGAACATTTTATCACCTAAATTTCTAAAATGAAGTTATTCTACAGTTATTAAGTCACTGAAAAATC
>CAZNDR010000372.1:0-4811 GCA_964571835.1 uncultured Cytophagia bacterium
CTGAGGAATATTTTCATTTAATAACACGATGATTTGATCGAGCAGGCATAGCTCATTGGAATAAGTCTCTGAGTATTTTCTTTTTATTAGTCCAATCAACAAGTGTGCCTGAGAAGCGTTCCGAATAGCCTCGACCAGAAAGGCAGACCGTTTAGTTTTTAAATAATGAAGGTAGTCATCAATGGATTGAAGTGTTTTTTGCCAGAGCAAACTTTTCGTTTGGGAGAAGGAATTATGGTACACAGAAGAAACTGGCTGGGTGAATTTTTTGCTGTTGTACACATTAGCGACCACCGGCCAGAAGGGAATCCAATCAGTGCAGTAATGTTCGTTTTGATTTAGTCTTAATTGAAGGCAGTAAATATATAAATTTTTTGGCACCTCAAAGGTCACCCAGCCATCGCAGCATTCGCCCTGGGCAACCAGCGCTGAAGTTAAAAATGGTGTACGTACAACGTATGTTTTGAGATTTGATTTGTATTGATTATTTTTTGCATCCCTCAACATCAAATCTAAAAAGGAAAAATAGAAGTGATTTGGATTGGATGAATTATCAAGTCGCAGCTTGACGGCAATAAATTTATTCCCGATTTCTGGCGTAGTGTAATTATCTTCTGCCAATACACTATCCGCGACGCATAATATTTGAATTTTTGTCGCAGTTTGACCAACGAAGGACGCATTGATCTGAGCGTAAACTAAAGTTGGCAATAAAATCCATAAGGGAACTTTTAATAATTTATTCATGTTAACCTCTCCGACACATGTCCACCCCCTCCAGCAAATGATGATTCAAGTGTGGAAAAGACAAAGTGCATGCCAAAAAAGAATGTCGGAAAATCGAACCCATTAACTCATTGATAAAATGAAATATAAAAAACCGAACCATCATATTCACTAAGCTTTATTTTTCACTGTGAAAAAATATCTTTTCATTATGCAATACAGCAGTACCAGGGAAAATTTTGGGTCGATAAGTATGATTTGCTTTTTGGCTTTCTGATCGAAAAAAAAATACAGCTAAATGTAAAGATAACGGCATGGGTACTAGAGAAGGAAAAGAAAGAATAATTGAGATGTCTTGCTTAAATTAGCAGGGCAAATTCTTTTTTCTGGATTATGCCTATTACCATTTGCGCTTGATGAAGAGAGGAAAAATAGCAATCGAGGTAGATCTTAAATTGGGAGAAAATAAATGATCAGTCAATTATTAATAGTTATATTGGGGATAGCCGCTATGAATTTCAACTGTTCCGCTCAAACCAATAAAATGGTGAAACTTCAGGCTGATATAAAACAGGTCATGGCGCGATCAGGAGGAACCATTGCTATCGCTTTTGAAGACTTGGTGACCGGCGATAGTCTTTTCATCAATGAAAAAGTGCCGATGCATGCTGCCAGTACCATGAAAACACCGGTGATGATCGAAGTGTTCAAGCAGGCGCAGGCTGGCACATTTAGCCTTAGCGATTCTATTGTCATCAAAAATGAATTCAAAAGCATCGTTGATGGCAGCCGCTTTTCTCTGAAATTTGATGATGATAGTGACGATCTGGTTTATAAGCATATTGGCAAAAAAATGAACCTCTACGATTTAGTCTTTCAAATGATTACGGTCAGCAGCAATTTTGCCACCAATATTTTAATCGACCTGGTCAGCGCAAAGAATATCATGAAGACAATGGAATCAATCGGCGCCCGCCATATCAAAGTGCTGCGCGGAGTGGAAGATTTGAAGGCCTATGAACACGGATTGAACAATACCACAGACGCTTATGATATGTTGTTGATTTTGAAAGCGATTGCTTTGAAAAAAGTCATATCGGCCGAAGCCTGTGATCAGATGATAAATATTTTATTGAACCAAAAATTTAAAAATAAAATACCGGCGCGCTTGCCTGCTACAGTCAAAGTCGCCCACAAGACCGGTTCCATAGCCGGCATCGAGCACGATGCAGCGATCGTATATTTGACTCCCGATCATCCCTACCTACTGGTCGTGTTGACCATGGGAATTGAGAGCCCAAAACAGGCTCAGGAAGCCATTGCCCGGATTTCAGAACTGATTTATTTAGCGCAGATTCAATAATCTTTCTTACTATCGGTTTTCCTTTCTTTATTGATTTTTTATGGCAACAGCTGATGAAAAATTTATTGATTTTTTTGTCAATATTTGTTATGTTAGCGCAGCAATAAATAGTCACGTGAAGCGTAAGCCATAATAATTTTTTTTTCGCTTTTGTTCTTATTCAAGTTCACTGAAAAAAAACCAGGTGAGTGTTAATTTTGTTAACACTCGGGAATTTTCGACATTCAAGATATCATACTTTATTTAATGAGCAACTGAGCCGCTTGAATTGATGGTAGTGGAATCACAAATTTAGTAGCCAAATAGCTAATATGAAAATACTAAAACTCCTTCTTGTTATTTTACTGCTCCCCCAATTTTTTGTACGACTCAATCTTCACAATTTTTTCTCAAAAATTGTAATTCAAATAAATCCAGAGCGTAGAGTTGTCATTAATTTTCTATTGGTGAAATATATAAAAATATAATTCAGAAAGGGAAAAATATGGATTTTGCCTTTACCACTGAACAGCAAATGGCAATAAATGAGGCAAAAAAATTTGCCGATGAAAAATTAGCACCTGTTGTTACTGATTTGGATGCCAAAGGCGAAGTCAATTTGTCAGCTTTAAAAGAATTAGGGAAATTGGGCTATTTAGCGATCACCTTGCCTGAAGAATATGGCGGAGCTCAAATGGATGCCATTGCTTATGCTGGAACGATGCTGGAATTAAGCAAAGTCGATGCCGGCACGGCCGTTGCTGTATCAGTGCACAATTCTTTGGTGAACGAAGGAATTTTAAAATTTGGCAGCGAGAAGCAAAAAGGGCAGTTCCTGCCAAAATTAGCCACTGGCGAATGGTTGGGATGTTTCTCATTATCTGAAGCTAATGCCGGCAGCGATCCCGGCGCGTTGAGAACATCGGCACGACGTGATGGTGATTTTTGGATTTTGAATGGAACGAAAAATTTTACCTCCAACGGCGACATTGCCGATGTCATCGTCGTCTTTGCTCAAACCGATAAAGAGGCCGGCGCCAAAGGGATTTCGGCTTTTATTTTAAAAAAAGAAACAGCCGGTTTCAAAGTCGGGAAACATGAAAACAAAATGGGCATTCGTACAGCCAGTTGCACTGAACTGATTTTTGATAATTGCAAAATTCCGGGTGATGCCCTGTTAGGACTGGAAAATAAAGGTTTGCGTATTGCCTTGACCCTGCTGGATGGCGGACGGATTGGCATCGCTGCCCAGGCAATTGGAATAGCTGAAGCAGCACTGGAGGAAGCGATTCATTATGCCAAAGCTCGAGAGCAATTCAATCGACCGCTGGCTAAATTCCAGGCGATCCGTTTTATGCTGGCCGAAATGGCAACTGACGTTGAGCTGGCAAAAACAATGCTGTTTCGAGTTGCCTGGCTGAAAGAATCCGGTGTCAAAGATTATGTCAAAGAAGCGGCCATGCTTAAATTATTTGCCTCGGAAATGTCGCACCGCGTCTGCCACAAAGCGCTGCAAATCCATGGCGGTTACGGCTACATGAAAGATTTTAAAATTGAACGGCTGTACCGAGATCAGCGAATAACTGAAATTTATGAGGGGACGTCGGAGATTCAGAAGATTGTGATCTCCAGGCGAATACTAGGACAGGAGTGAAAAAAAGGTACCGTTGTTAACTGAAGGATAGATCCAAAAAGGCGATGGACTAAAAATAAGGGAGCGTTGGAGTGGCGGAGTGATGCTATTTTTCGTATTTCCACTTGGCACAACTCCATTATTTTGATGTCTCATGTGCAGTCGATTTTTTTATTGAATCATTTAACGAATCGAGGGCAGAATTATGAATTATGAAATATTAAAAACCGAAGAAAAAGATGGCATTTTAATTATCACTATTAGCCGACCTCAGGCGCTCAACGCGCTGAATTCTCGTTTTTTTCAGGAAATGGATGATGTCGTTGCTTCTTTAATTGCCAAAGCAAAAATCAGGGTAATGATCATTACTGGCGAGGGCAAAGCCTTTGCTGCTGGCGCTGACATTGCAGAGATGGCAACCAAAAACGCGGAGCAAGGCAAACTTTTTTCCAGAGCCGGGCAAAAAACATTTCGCAGCTTCGAGAAATTGAATATCCCTGTGATTGCAGCGGTTAATGGTTTTGCCCTCGGCGGCGGCTGCGAATTGGTGCAGGCCTGTGATTTCTGCATTGCTAGCACGACAGCCAAATTTGGCCAACCCGAGGTGAGCCTTGGTCTAACTCCTGGTTATGCTGGCACGCAGCGCCTGCCTCGCTTGATAGGCAAAGCCAATGCGCTCTATTTATTGTTGACTACAGAAATGATTTCTGCTGACCACGCTTTGAGCTTGGGGCTGGTACAAAAAGTGGTTGAGCCGGATCAGCTGTTGCCTCAAGCCTTAAAAATTGCTGAGACCATTAAAGCAAAAGGACCCCGCGCATTAGCTAAAGTAAAAAAATTAGTTCATGAAGGTTTGGAGCTAGATTTCGAGGCTGGCTGCCACAGAGAATCTGAAGTGTTTGGCTCATTGTTTGAGAATGAAGGACGAGAGGGGATGAAGGCATTTCTGGAAAAGAGACGAGCAAATTGGGAATAGCCATTCATTGCCAATTTAGATATGCTGTATTTTTGGGGAAAAAATTACCAAGCTCAAAAAGCGAAATGAAAAATTCAAAATGACTTTGCTGTTATTTAGAATTTGATATTTATTTGGAATTTGGTGATTTGGAA
>CAZNDR010000373.1:0-4790 GCA_964571835.1 uncultured Cytophagia bacterium
CTTTTTGACTGGTCATTCATATTATCAATTCAATTTGAACATATTTACTATTGATGTCACCCTCTGGAATACCAATGATAAAACAGAATATGAAAAATAGTTTTTCGTTAGGATTAAAAGTTTGGCTGCTAGCAATTTTTTTAGTCCTGCTAATTGGAGGAGTGTGGTTTTTCAAAGTTCAACAGCAACAGCGTCGGCAGGCTATAGAAAACCATCTTATTGATATTGCTCGGTTGAAAGCAAGCCAAATAGCAGCCTGGCGTGCTGACGGTCAGGCTGATGCGGCTGTACTGGCAACAAACGGCCAGCTAATAGCTGATGTACAACGCTTTTTTGCTGCGCCATTAGTCTCGATCGCCAGCCAAGTAAAACAGGATTTGCTGCCAATAAGAGCGAATTATCATTTTATCGACATCGTATTACTCGATGCCGAGAACAAAGAGCGGCTGAGCTTGGAGCCTTTCAGCATAGGTCTGCATAAAGAATATACCATGGCCTTGGCGGCAGCACGTGAGAGCCATAAACCAATTTGGACGTTCTTTCATGTGGAAGCCGGCTATCAATCTCCTCATCTTTCGCTGGTTACCCCTTTATTTTCGAAAATAAATCGCCTGGAGTACATTGGCTCGCTATTGCTCATCAACGATCCGATGCTGTTTCTTTATCCGCTGGTTCAATCCTGGCCTACGCCAAGCAAAACCGCCGAGACGTTGCTGGTCCAGCGCGACGGAGATGATGTTCTGTTTTTAAATGAGCTACGCTTTTATCACAACAGTGCGCTTAAACTCAGGATCCCCGTGAGCCAGGGCGATCTGCCAGCAGCGATGGCTGTAGTTGGCAAGGAGGGAATCGTCGAAGGGAGGGATTATCGAGGAGTGAAGGTAGTAGCGGCGATTTTTTCGGTGACAAATTCACCCTGGTTTGTGGTGTGCAAAATGGACAAAAGCGAGGCATTTGCCGAATGGCATTGGCGGTCGCTGGCAATTTTGGGGCTGATAATAGCAATGATATTGCTGGTGGCAGGCATGGGATATGGCGTTCAGCAGCGGAATCGAAAAGCCTATTACCGCTTTCTATATCAGTCAGAAGCTGCTTTGCGATTACTATTGCAGCAGCAGGCAACCATTCTCAACGCGATCGGCGATGCTGTGATTGCTACTGATATCAACCGTCGAATCAAATTTTTAAATCCGGTCGCGGAAGACCTGACTGGCTGGAAGCAAGATCAGGCAATAGGACAAAGCCTGGGTGAAGTATTTCAGATTATCAGTGAAGATACGCGCCAGCCCATGGAAAGTCCAGTTGAATGTGTGCTCAAAGAGGGTCGAATCGTGGGGCTTGCCAATCACGCCTTGTTGCGAACAAAAAGCAGACGAGAAATTGCCATTGCTGCTAGCGGTGCACCCATCCCCGGCGAAAATGGTGATATAAACGGCGTGGTGCTAGTGTTTCGCGAGCAAACTGAAGAGCGACTGGCGCAACGATTAATTCAGAGTCGTCTGACGCTCATCGATTATGCCATGCATCATTCTTTGGATGAATTTCTAAGCCGCGCGCTGGATGAAGCCGGCTCTTTTGTGGACAGCCCAATTGGTTTTTACCATTTTGTCGAAGCGGATCAAAAAACTCTTTCCTTGCAACAGTGGTCGAGCCGCACGCTAAAAGAATTCTGTTTTACCGATGCCAAGGGAAAACATTATAACATTGAACAAGCGGGTGTCTGGGCGGACTGCGTGCACCAAAAAAAGCCAGTGATTCATAATGACTATGCCTCACTTCCGCATAAAAAGGGAATGCCAGAGGGTCATGCGGTGGTCGTTCGTGAATTAGTCATACCAATTTTGCGCGAAAACAAAATTGTTGCCATTCTGGGGGTGGGAAATAAGCCCACCGATTATGCTGAAAAAGACGTCGAGATGGTGTCCTATTTTGCTGATGTGACCTGGGAAATAGTCCGCAAAAAGCAGGCAGAGTTCGAGCTGCGGGAGAATGAGAAGTTGTTACAGGAAATAGCGGCGAACTATCCCAATTCTTATCTTTCCATTATTGAGCCGGATTTGACCATCGGCTTTACCTCAGGGCAGGAATTTAAAAAGCAAGGATTAGATCCCCAAAACTTTATCGGTTTGAACTTAGAACAGGTTTTTGGTGAATTTACCCCGAAAGTGAGCGAAAACTATCGCAAAGCTTTCGCGGGCGAAGAGACAGAGTTTGAATTATTTATCAACAATCAATATCAATTATATCGCGTGTTGCCGTTGACTGATGATAATGGCCAAGTCAAAAGAATTCTGGCGGTGGTCGAAAATATCACCGAGCGCAAGCAGGCAGAACAAGCGCTAAATAAAAGTTTGCAACTCTATCGCGAGCTGGTGCAAAACGCCAACAGCGCCATTATCCGCTGGAAAGTAGATGGTACCATCGTCTTCTTCAACGAATATGCCCAAACTTTTTTTGGTTATCGCAATGACGACGTGATTGGCAAATCGGTGAACATCATTCTTCCAGAAACGGAATCTACTGGTGCTAATCTGAGTTCGCTGGTTTCAGAAATTGTCAAAACGCCAGAACGGTTTGTGAATAATGTCAACGAGAACATATGTAGCGATGGTCGTCGAGTCTGGATGGCTTGGACAAACAAACCTATTTACACTGACACTGGCGAAGTGGATGAGATACTCGCTGTCGGAAGTGACATTACTGCACTCAAAAAAGCCGAGGCGCAGATACGAAATGATTTAGAAGAAAAGACCATTTTGTTGAGTGAAATTCACCATCGAGTAAAAAATAGCCTGCAGGTAGTGGCCAGTCTGCTGCAATTACAATCGCGCGAAATCTCTGATCCGCACATTCTGGATTTATTTTATCAAAGCAGAAACCGTATTGTTATGATGGCCGGGGTCTATGAAAAATTGTATCAGACAAAGAATTTTGCTAGCATAGACTTTAAGGATTATCTGCAGGACATTTTAAAAAATATTCACCAGCTCTCTGGATTAGCTCAGCGAGTCAGCTTAAAACTGGAAGTGAACAATGTTGTGCTTGGGCTTAATGATGCCACACCTTTGGCGCTCATCTTAAATGAACTGTTCACCAATTCCATTAAGCATGCTTTTCCTGGCGATCGCAAAGGAAAAATAGAAATAAAATTGTTTTTGTCCAATGATGAGACCTACCGCCTAATTTATCGCGATAATGGTGTCGGTTTTCCTGCTCATGTAGATTTTAATTCCGCCAAGACGTTGGGACTATATTTGATCATGAATTTGGCCAAACAAATTGAGGGAGCGACGACCTTTGAACAGACCGAATGGGCAACTTTCACCATTGAGTTCAAAGGGTACGATTACGCAAAAAAGAAATTTGCTTCTCGTTGAACGATGACCAATGAATGGCTATCGTTGCCAAAGCATCAAACGCCAGCGATGCGTCGCGTGTACTCGTTTAACGCTTGGCTCAATTGCTTTTGAGCCGCAATGTCGTCGGGGATATTATGTGACGGATGGATGTACAATTTTTCTTTTCGCTCAACCAGCATTCCTGCTACCGTAGTGATAATCCGCCACACTGCTGAGACAAAGGCGATAGTCGAAATGGGCGCGGCTTTGTCAAAGTGGTTTTTCAAGGGCACGATGGCTTCCTGAGCCGGTACGCAGGTATCGATTAAAACATCAGCGAGCTCGAACAGCTTTTTCCTGAAGAATGACGTGATTGTTCCTCTTTAAATGCTTCGGCCGAACCGAGCACGATCTCTTTCATGCTGAGCCGGCGTGCTTCAAGGGAAACGCCGATATTGACGGTGTCAATTCGGGAATGACAATAAACCACATGGTATCCCGGGGATCGAAACTATAACTCTTCATAATCTTCTTGCTGTATCCTTCGACCTTCTTCAAAAAGACAAATTGACTTGCGCCCATTTCGCCGATAAGGTACGTAAAAAAAGACAACGGAATTTCAATCATTGGGTGAAAGCACGCCAAACCACCAATGCGCGGGTACATCTCTTCGATGGGTAAAGTGCCATGGCCACAGCCAAAAGTATCCACCCATCTGCCAGCCGCGGTTAAATCAGTCATAATCTCAGCTGCTGTTTTGATGTTCTCGGTTTGAGTATCAGCAATTTCGTCCATAACTTTTTTGGTTTTTTCCAGCCAGATATTGGCTAACATGGTCCCTCTCTCATGCCTTTGTCTTTGAAATCAGATCCAGTATACAAGTAAATAAAATCGTAATATCGCACAAGCCAGGAGGAACAATGACAAACGATTTTTTCAGTCCAATTGATTGACCGAAACCCGGTGGCATCGGGGAATAACATAGCTCCAATCAAAGTAATAACAAACACACTATTGAACGCCGTGCCAGATAGAGCTGCTTCGTAGCGCTTCACACCTAGCCGAGCAGTACAGGAAAACCGGCAGTGAGACCAAGTCCTGCCAGGAAAAGAGCGCAAATCGACAGAATAATATTGTGCGAGAAAATCATTGCTGACGAACCAATAAGGGCAAAAAGCAGAGAAACATATTCTGCCGAAAAAGGCGGTGTTTTCTTCAGCACACTTCCCAGCAGAAGTCGGGTGATCATGAGCACCAGCCAATAAAATGAGAAAAGTAAAACGGCTTGCTCAGCCGTCACCTTTAAGTCCTCTTTAACAAAAGTCGATGCCCAACTTCGGACAGTGATTTCCATCCCGCTCTGAAAAAACGGTACTGACCCCATATAATTGTTAAACTGTGGTTGATTGAATAAACGCACATAAATTGTACTTGACTTTTCACAGGCAATAG
>CAZNDR010000374.1:0-4785 GCA_964571835.1 uncultured Cytophagia bacterium
GGATTGTCTTCCACTGGCAAGCCCAGATCAGTGTGCGATTGCAGGAAAACCAACGCTGTCATTAGTGCCTCCTGATCGATGCCCTGGTTCGAAAGCAGCAATTCTCCTAACAGCTTTTCTTCAGTTTTTCTAATAAATTCATCGGTGACAAATTTGGGCAGAATAAAAGCGCGGATTTCCCGCCGAAAGTCAGCCGGCTCTTTAAATTTTTCAAGACTGTGGGGATGTGCCTCTATCAAATCCCTAAGATCGCGGAGCAATTCCAGTTCATCAAACCGGATGCTTCTCAATTTTGTTCTTGAGAGAAGCATATCAGCCATATGTTGGGAATTATCGATTAGCCGTTCGAGGCTGGTTCTGGTCTTTTTTTTGTCACGCCGCGGTTGTTGAATGGCTTCTTCGGCCAGCTCAAAACGAGGTTTCACTGCCGTGGCAACCATCGCATCCATCTGTTTTTGAACCCTCTTCCCAAAGCAGTTATTTATTTTTATAATTTTTGAAATAAAATCTGATGTTGCATCACAGATTTCAAAGAATCCTTCAGTTGAAAATCGTACTGCTTAGCCAAACTGTTCATTCGCTCAAGGTTCATCCCATAAACCGGATGTCCTAAGCACGTTCGCAGCAATAACCACAAGTTAACCGGTGAAAATGATATTAGCAAAAAGCCGCCTCGCTTAAGAAGCCGAGCTGATTCTTCAAGAAAAGGTCTAGGATCCTTTAAATATTCAATCAGACCAATTGCAGTGATTAGATCCAATGAATTGGATTTAAACGGAACTGATTGTCCCTTTGCCTGTACAAATTCGACTTGTGCAAAATTTCCTTTTGCGACGTTAAGCATGGATCGGGTGAAATCAAGCCCCACTGCATATTTTGCCTGGCTCAAGAACTGGAGCACATTTCCGATGCCACATCCCACATCAGCCACTTTTTTATCTCGCACGTTTGCTCTCTGCAATAACAGGTGCAAATTATCATTTTCTCTATCAAGGATAACGCGCAAGGGAGCAGCAGAACGAAATTTCATGAACAGTCTGGTTTTTAAATTCCAAAATAGCCTATTCATAAAGCAGATATTTTTGCCTTAACCGCTTGAATGCCGCCAATTCTTGTTGATAAGTTTGGCAGACCATTTCAGCTGACTTATTTTCACTAATTGCCTGAGGCGTTTGATGGTTGCCAAACAGCTTTCGCACGCTTTGTTCCGACCGCCATTTAAATTGATCCGGATGCCGCTTTTTAATTTCACAAATTAAATTAATGCCAAATGGTACCGAGCGAAAAATCCGGGCATTGGTAATATTAAAAATTAGTCCCTTAGTTAATTCACCTTCATATTTCGGATTCATTGCCGCGCCGGGCATATCGACCGGAACAAACGACGTCGTATCCATCTCGATTCCGGGCAGATTAATTTTTTCCAAGGATTTCTTCAGAGCGACATTATCCAGCCAAGGAGCGCCAATATTGATGAAAGGTTTATCTGTGCCTCTGCCTTCAGACACGTTGCAGGTCTCCAGCAAACCCAAACCGGGATAGAGCAGGGCTGCCATGGCTGAAGGCATATTAGGAGATGGCTTAATCCATTTTAAGCCCAGCTCATCATAATAATTCTCCCGATGCCAATTTTTCATTTTGATCACTGTCAAATGTGCTTTGACACTATTCGCTAACCAGCCTTGTTCATTGAACATCAATGCCAATTCACCAACCGTCATGCCGTGGCGCAAAGCGATCGGTTGGATGCCGACAAAGGAACGATATTTGACATCCAGCACTGGACCTTCCACCATTGTGCCAGTTATCGGATTGGGACGATCAAGCACCACGAAATGAACATTATTTTCTGCCGCTGCTTCCAAGCACAAAGACATAGTGCTAATGTAGGTATAAAACCGGCTGCCCACATCTTGAATGTCAAATAGCAGCACATCGATGCCCTGAAGCATGTCAACCGTCGGTTTTTGAGTATCTCCGTAAAGGCTGTAAATCGGCACATTGGTCTTTTCATCTTTATCAGTGGTGATGGTTAGCCCACCTTCAATTTGGCCTCGAATACCATGCTCGGGACCAAAAATTGCCACTAGCTTTATCTGAGGCAAATTTTTCAATAAGTCAATGATAAAATTTCCTTTGCTATCCACGCCGGTTTGATTAGTGATGACGCCCACCTTTTTTTCTTTGAGCAAGTCAAGCCGCTCTTCCATTAAAACATCGAGGCCCAATTTTATCGGAGGATTTTTTTCATCGGTGCGACCTGGCAAAATGATCATTAAAATAAAAATTAGCACCATAACAAAATTTTTAATCAAAGAAAACTCCCAGTGAAATATATAATTTTGAAGCAAACTTGCCTGCATGAAAATTTAGCACAAACTTTTAATAAAAAAAATGAATCAGCGCGGATTTCAATGATTGCCATTCAAGAAAAAGGGTTGTTTTATCGATTGGCTGCTTTGCCGGCAACATTCATTTGTTGACCAATCGGCTAAATGATAATAGTCATTTTGCTACTCAATATAGAGTTTATCTGTAATCATCGTGATCGGCACATCGCTCACAATCAAAATTTATAACTGAATATCGGCACCAAGTAAAATTTTGATATCAAAGAGCGGTGCATTGGTGATCATTTTCGGCAATTTGAATTGAGCAGCGAAATTCTTTGCCAGTTCAGTTTTGGCGCTTTCACATTTTATGAAAGATTGCAAATAATTTTGTTTGTCAGCGTTTCTTATGTTTACAACGATAATTTTATTCCCTTTATAGCGTTGATGGTGAAGCTGATTTTGCAATTTGCGCGCTACCCCAGGAGTTTTGTAACCATTTAGAATTTCGACATAGTAGTCATTTTCACGATCAGCCACATTGCTGTAATTATCAGCAATTTGAGGCAGCTTAAAATCAGCTCCGATAACGATGCTAAAATCGAGCGGAAAAGAATCTGGCTTCAGTTTAAAATTTTGGTTAAACCAATGTTGAATTTTTTCCACTCGTTTTTTTATTTCTTCCTTCTCCTGCTGATCTGCACTTTTCCGCCAAATAATGGCTGAATTATTTATTCGATAAGATGAGCTAACTGGCGTCAGGCGATCAGCAGAATAAAATTGGCCGATTTCTTTGGTGAAGGTTGACAGTGGCAATTGTTTTTTCGAACCATCCACAACTGCTATTTTTATTGATACCGAAGTTGCCGTTTCTAATGGTGGTTCGTGCTCCGTTAGCATCGGTGGCGCTTTTGTTGCTTCTTGTTGCGGCTCAGCTTCTGCCAAATCCTTTTCCACATCTTCAGCTTCTGGCGGCTGAGCATAATCGTAGTCCAATGTGTCGGCCGGCGTGATCGTTTGTTGAACAGGAGATTGACCCAAAGACTCGAAAAACGAGGGGAGATATTTGATGCCAGCATATAAAATCAGAAAAGCAAATAAGATTAGAATGGCATAATTAAGCAGTTTTCCTTTAGGCTTTATTGGTGATTTTTCCGCTGGTGGCATCGTCCTTTTATGCACTTGACGGCGCACATCCCGATCATGCGTAAATTCATCGACACTGTGGAAATCTTCATTGCCCATTTCTTCATCTGCCCGCGACGACCGGTAGCGCATCCCTTTGATTACAGTTTCGCTCTCGGCTGGCTTTTCAATTTCCTGCCGCGGCTCAACTGGCTGTTCGATGTCATCAATAGACAGCCGTCTTATCCCTTTGGCTTTAAAGATGAGCGCGGTTGCGTCATCATCAACTTTTTTGTTGACCGCCATTTTTACGATCCATTCACAAGTTTCGTTCAGTGATGACGTGCTGATTATCGAAGGCAATTCATCAAGGCGAATCGATTCCACAATGGACTTAGTAAAGAGGAGCACCGCATCGTTCATCTGGATTTGTCTTTCATGAACCGCAATTTCAATTTTGTCTTTTAGACCCAACGTTATGGGTTCTGCCTGAGTATCGGGCAAAAGCGAAGCTGGCTCCTCTGTGCGGGCTGCGAATGGCATTAGTTTTTCCAGCGAATTATTGCTTAGCAAATAGGCAACACATGAACCCGCTGCCGCCAGCAATAAGCTGTTATCATGAGCAACAGCACACATTATTGAATTGGAATAATAAGTTTGCTTGCCTTTATTGATGTTCGCATGGTACAAACTGCTATTGGCTTTATTGATGGCGCTGGTCAACATTCCTATGAGGTTACCGCTCCAGGGTGTTTCATAATATGCTTGGAGCACCGTTTGGATAACCAACTTGCTAGCAAATTCACCATCTTGTTTTTCTCCTGCGCCGTCCACCACGATGAACATTTGCCCGCGTAAATAAAGGTCTTCAGCTCGTTGCGGAATGAAATATCCCACAGCATCTTCATTTGACAACTTATTAATCCCAGCTGCCGAATATTTGCCAAAATCCAAATTAAAAATCATTTTATCTTCGCTCAATTTCTTATCACCTCGGTTTAATAAAGTTACTGGTTAATAAAATAGGCATAACCCCCTGCTTAAGAAAGGAGCTAAAATTTTCTGAATTTAAAAGAATTTAGAGCCACAATAAAAATTAAGTGACCACTTAGCGCCTGCTTTCAATTTGAAACAATTAATGTGAATTCATTTTTGCCTGCAAACTTTTCAAGTTCACTACGTTATTTTTTGTCGATTAAACAATCCCAAGCTTTTGCCCTAATTCTATCCATGAAAGCTTGCGTCTATATAATTCTTGTATTTCTTCTTTAGAAATTGTTTGAATCTTTCCTTTGATTTCATGAAAAGTTCCATTCAATAGCTCTTGCGT
>CAZNDR010000375.1:0-3046 GCA_964571835.1 uncultured Cytophagia bacterium
ATATAATTCCCCTCAAAAAAATGATGTGGGGACTGATAATTTTATTTTTCCTTGTCGTCTTGTTCATCGTTTATTTAGCTCAAGATCTTCCCTCGTTGAAACAACTCGAACATTATGATCCGGAATTAACAACTAAAATTTATTCTCGAGATGGCGTTTTAATCAAAGATTTGTACACCAAAAAACGAATCCTCAAACCGCTTAAAGAAATGCCGCCACATCTTATTCATGCGGTGTTAGCCACAGAAGATCGTGATTTTTATCATCATTGGGGTCTTAGCTTTAAACGAATTATAAAAGTCGCCTTCATTGATCTTATCCATTTGAGCTATCAACAAGGCGCTAGTACTATTTCTCAGCAATTGGCAAGGCAACTTTTTTTGACCCTAGAAAAGTCAGTCATTCGCAAACTCAGAGAAATTATTACGGCCATTAAAATCGAACGCACCTACACCAAGCCTGAAATTTTTGAAATGTATCTCAATCACATGTATCTTGGGCATGGCGCCTATGGAGTACAAACCGCCTCGCTGAAATATTTCAACAAAGACATTAGCCAGTGTAATCTCGAAGAATGCGCTTTTTTAGCTGGACTGTTTCAAAGGCCTAATCCCTATTCGCCATATCGTCATCCGGATCGAGCCTTAAAAAGAAGAAACATCGTGCTTAAAAACTTGCTTGATCAGGGCTATATTTCAAAAGAAGAATATAAATTGACGGCAGCCAAGCCTTTAACTGTCCGAGAACAAAATAAAATTGAAGAGTTCGGCATTGCACCTTATTTTACTGAACACGTTCGCCAGGAATTACAAGACATTTATCATATGGATTTATACACTGGCGGGTACAGTGTGTACACCACGCTTGATACGCGATTGCAGGCTTGCGCTGAAAGTGCGGTAGCCGATCACCTCAAAAAATTGCAGGAGCAATTTAATAAAAGATTGATTAATTCGAGCCGAATAAGAAAATTGATTCCTGACTCTCTGCTCAAAATTTACTCGCTGGCCGAATTGAAAAAAAACCATCTGTCAACTCTCGATTCTATCGCCACGGCCAATTTTACCATGCAAGTAGCGCTAATTGCTCTTGAGCCATCGACTGGAAATGTGCTTGCTTTGATTGGAGGTAGAGACTTTGAAGAATCAAAATATAATCGCGCCCTGCAAATGAGAACTCGGCAGCCCGGTTCAACTTTTAAACCATTTGTTTATACCGCCGCCATAGATAATGGTTATTCACCCTCATTTGAGATCTTGAATCAGCCGATAGTCATTAATTTGCCTAATGGCGATCGCTGGGCGCCGCATAATTATGATAATTCTCAAGGCGGGCCGACATCGTTAAGAGAAGCTTTAAGAAAGTCATTAAACTTAGTGACAGCGCGATTGGTGCAGGAAATTGAGCCCAAAACAGTGGTCGATTATGCTCGGAAACTGGGCTTAACAACCGAACTGCCTGTCGTCGATGCGATTGCGTTGGGATCAGGAGCAGTTTCCCCTATTGAAATGACTTCTGCCTTTAGCGTTTTTGCCAATCAAGGAGTCTTGGCCAAACCCATATTCGTTTCACAGGTGGTAGACAAATATGGCAATATCGTTCAGGAAAGCCAGCCAGAAGTCAGAGAAGTCCTACGGAAAGAAACTGCCTATCTCATGACCAACATGCTGGAAGGTGTGATTAATCATGGTACTGGTATTACCGCCCGGACTGTTTACCATTTTACTTATCCGGCTGGAGGCAAAACTGGCACCACTAACGATTTTACTGATGCCTGGTTCGTTGGCTTTACCAGAGATATTGTCGCTGGTGTATGGGTTGGTTTTGATGATCCACAAAAAACTCTGGGAAATAGTCAATCAGGAGCAATAGTGGCTTTGCCTATCTGGGCTCGTTTCATGCAGGCCGCGCAAGATACCTTGCACCTGCCGCCACGAGAATTTGAAATGCCAGATGGCGTTGTGCAGTTGGATATCTGCAAAGAGACAAAACAAATTGCCACCGAATTTTGTCCTAACATCGTTACAGAAGTTTTCGATAAAAAAAATGCTCCTACAGAGCATTGTGACAAACATAGAGGAATTGTGAATAAAACAGATAAGAAGCTTAGGACAAGATTTTAAATTAACACTGGCGCTAAAGCAATCCCGTTAGTGGTTTTTTTTATCAACTTCAGAGCAAAGATAGGCATACGAACCATTAGTTGTCCAACCAGTCAAAATCGCCGGCTGAATTTACATATCTTAAAATCAATTTGTGTTGCGGCAGTTTTATCTCTTCTATTTGAATTGCCTGCTGTATTTTTTCTTTAATATAAACGTCTGATATCGCTTTAGAATATGCCACCTCAGCTATCCGTTCACCGCTTTTGATGGCGTCGCCTTGCTTCTTGTAAATAACTATCCCTGCGGTGTAGTCAATCGTATCAGCCATCTTTTTTCTGCCAGCGCCAAGCTCCATAGACAATACGCCTATTTCATAAGCATTAATAGAATAGACGAATCCACTTTTATCGCTAACAATTTGCAGATGATACTTGCTAAGCGGATAACTTTCCGGATGCTCAATAACTGACACATCGCCATGTTGTCCTTGTACCATAGCTAAAAATTTTTCATACCCGGCGCCAGCATCACGACAGTTTCTCAATACTTTTTCTCCTTCGGAGATAGTGTCGACTTTGCCGGCAAGGCGCAGCATTTCTGCGCCCAGGGTGAAGGTAACTTTTTCCACATCTTCAGGTCCAGTACTTTTAAGAGTTTGAATAGCTTCGAGTGTTTCCAACCAATTGCCTACCGCATATCCCAAAGGCTGATCCATCGCCGTCAACAATGCGGTCGTCTTTATTTTGTTCATTTCACCAATCATAATTAATGTTCTTGTCAACTCTAAAGCCTTGGCAAACGATTTAAAAAAGGCACCTTTCCCAACTTTTACATCCAAGACGATCCCTTTTGTCCCTTCAGCTATTTTCTTGCTCATAATGCTGCTGACGACTAGTGGAATAGAGGGGACCGTGCCAGTACTATCGCGCAACGCATAAAGT
>CAZNDR010000375.1:3056-4768 GCA_964571835.1 uncultured Cytophagia bacterium
CGATCAGCCGGGGCAATTTTTTAACACTGGCCAAATATGACCACGCCAGTTGATTCCAATAATGAAATCTGCCTTGACAAAGGCAGATTAGTCTGAAATCCGGGAATAGCTTCCAGCTTATCCAGCGTCCCGCCTGAGTGACCTAAACCTCTACCTGACATCATCGGCACCGCCACGCCTGCTGCCGCCACCAGAGGGGCCAGAATCAAAGATACTTTATCTCCCACACCACCGGTGCTGTGCTTATCAACCGGAAACCTTTTCAGATGGCTCAGCTCTACCCGCTCGCCTGAGTCAACCATCACTTTTGTTAACTGATAGATTTCATCAAAGGTCATGCCTCGCCAAAAAATTGCCATGAGCAGCGCTGCCATTTGATAATCCGTTACTTCCTCGTTCAGCAGCCCATCGATCATAAATTTGATTTCTTGAGGCGTTAATTCATTACCATCCCTTTTTTTAATGATAATTTGTTCTGCCGTCATCGACCCAATACAATTCTATTGCTAAAATCCGTTTTTTCAGAAGAAAATTTATTCAGAGACTTGTTTTCTATTTTATGCTTTTTCCCCAATGGGCCAACCAACTTCCCTTAGCTTCTAAAGGGCATGGCGCAAAATAAGCTTATTTCTTCTCATTTTTCAAATTAGCTTGCTTAATTGTTTTACTCCGATCGGCTCATTCACCTGTTTTCATTTTTTTATGACATCTCGAATTTCATTGATAAATCTAAAACTCAGCGCTTCCGCCTCTTGAGGAGATGGGGCTTCGGAATAAACTCGTAATATAGGCTCGGTGTTGGAAGGCCGGATATGGATCCAACTACTTTCCCACAGTATTTTCAGGCCATCGATCTTATCAATTTTTTCGCTGTTATACCTTTTTTCAATCGCTTCTAAAACAGCGGTTGTATCCGCATTTTTAATTTCAATTCTTTTTTTGGATTGAAAATACTGCGGCAATGATTGATGGAGCTCTGAAATCGAGCCATTGAATTCAGCTAATTGCTGCAGAGTTAGCGCGATAGCTAAAGGCGCATCTCTGCCCAAGTGCAATTCAGGCAAGATCACGCCACCATTTCCTTCGCCGCCGATGGCCGCTTTTTCCTGTTTCATTTTTTTAGCGACATGAATTTCACCCACTCTTGTCCGCCAAATAGGCGTGTCATATTTCAAAGCGATATCATCAGCCGCTTTGGTAACAGAGGCATTAACGACTATTGGACCATCTTTTTTTCTAATCACATAATTAATGGCCAAAACCAGCGTGTACTCTTCACCAAGGGGTTCGCCCTTTTCAGAAACGATGGCCAGTCGATCCACATCTGGGTCTACGGCAAAACCGATGTCAGCTTTTTCGGCTATTACTTTTTCACACAGCAAAGAGAGATTTTCTGGCAAAGGTTCAGGACTTCTCGGGAAAAGCCCCGTCGCTTCTTCATTGATAAAAACTGTTTCGCATCCCAGCGCTCGCATCAATGAAGGCAAAATAGTGCCGCCAGCACCGTTGACGCAATCAATCACCACTTTAAATTTTTTCCGAGCAATTTTTTCAACAGAAACTAAATCAAGTTTCAAAATTGCCTTGATATGATCCTCGACAGCGCTGTCATAATTGGCTACCTTTCCCACCTGATCCCAGCGCACGTCAATAAATTTATTTGCCTCAACCAACTTTATTACCATTTGCCCCTGATTTTCATCTAAAAACAT
>CAZNDR010000376.1:0-4750 GCA_964571835.1 uncultured Cytophagia bacterium
AGCAAGAATATGATATTGAAAATTTTGTTATTGTTCAAGCTACTTTTCTCTAAAAATTTTTTTAGCTGTTAAGTCATTAACTAAAATTCGAGAACAAAGTTTCGCGCTGCGTTTTTCCGGACAGCAGTTTGGCTGTTCAAATAACTTTAACCATTAGCGCTACCAATCAAAATACTTAAGTCAAACAGGCCAGCTTTGCTCTTTTCAGACGATATGAATTATTAAAGGAAAAAAAATCACGTCAGGAAAATTTTTTTTCTTTACTTTTTCCCAAATAATCATTATACTTTTCAACTTTTTTGTTCGTGAAATCGATGGGCAATCGTCTGGAAAGAAAAATCCGGTCATGTCCGAAAATTAAATCGGTATGCCTGGAAGCCAGCCCGAAGCGATACAACATCAAAGCTCTGTTACGTTTCAGCAAATGAAACTTCTATTTTCTCTGAAAGTTAAAATGTAGTAATTCAAGATGTTAATATTCGGCGCTATTATTTGGAGTCACGATGAATAGAAAATACATTGTTTTTATATTTTTGATTTTAGTTGTCGGCTGTGCTGGCCGCTTGAAATTTGGAAATAAGCCAGCAAAAGTAAATCAAAAAAGCAGCCAAACTTTTCATCCCACAGCAGTCCAGCACTTTATTCGAGGAACTGTTTATGAATTGCGCGGCGATTTTAAGTCGGCTTATATCGAATATTCTCAAGCGTTATTATTTGATTCGTCATCGGCGACCATTTACAATAAAATTGCCGAGCAATACCTTCGTTTGAAAAATGCTGAAAGCGCCTTAAAAATGCTGCAATCGGCAAAAAGAAGGTTTCCCAATGATCGTGGAACCAGGGAAATGTTAGCTTCAGTTTTTTTCTCACAAAATCAGTGGGACGAGGCTGAACAGGAAATGAATAAAATTATTGAGCTGGATCCTCTGGATATCGAAGCTCGCTATAATCTGATCACTATTTACATGCACCAGGGGAAAAATTTAAAAATTGCTCAACAGTACGAAAAAATAATGGAGCTTGGTTATGGCACGCCGGAGTTGATTATTAAAATTGGTGATCTTTATTTACAAGAAAAGCTTTTCTCCAAAGCGGAAAAAATATTTAAAGATTTTCTAAAAGAAAATCCCGATGATGAACGGTCGTATTTGGCAATGGCAAAATTATCGCTTGCCCAAAAGGACACTGCCCAGGCTAAAGAATGGTATCACCAAGGAATTAATAAAGACGTAAATTTTGAGACCTGTCTCGAAGAATTGAGAGATCTTTATATCCATCAAGAACATTGGCAAGAGGCAATTAACTTAATCAAACAATCCATCGAGAAGGACAGCTTAAAAATCGAAAATTATCTCAGGTTAGGCGAGCTATATTTTCGCAAAGGAGACACCACTACAGCAGTCAAGCAATTTGAAGCCACGACGACATTATTTCCGAATGATTTCCGCAGCTTTTTTAGTATCGGCTCTGTCCAATATCAACTGGCGCTTTGGCAATCAGCCGAAACAAATCTGAACAAAGCCATTGAACTCAATCAACAGTTTGTACGTGGCTGGATATTGCTCGGCTTTGTTTACCTACGCACTAACCGATTGGCAGACGCTGAACAGCATTTTAAACGGGCCATTGCCTTATTTCCTGATTCCAAGGATGTCAATTATTTTTTAGGTTCAGTTTATCAGCAGCAAAAAAAAATGGACGAGGCATTGCCGTATTTTGAAAAAGCACTGGAATTAGATCCGGAAGACATCAATACCCTGAATGCGTTGGCTATGATTTACGATGAGAAAAAAGAGTTCGACAAATCGGATGAGATGTACCAACGCGCCTTAGACCTGAAACCCGATGATCCGTTGTTGATGAACAATTACAGCTACAGTTTATCGGAGCGCGGCATTAAATTAGAGGAAGCAAAAGCCATGTCTGAGAAGGCTGTAGCTGCGGATTCAACCAATGGCGCTTTTCTTGATACGCTTGGGTGGATCTATTTCAAAATCGGAGATTATCAGCAAGCACTGAAGTTCATTTTAAAAGCGACCGAGAAGCGGGATAAATCTGCCGAAGTTTGGGAGCATCTCGGGGATGTCTATGAAAAATTAAGCGACTTGGAGAATGCAAAAATTTACTGGAATAAAGCCATCGAACTGGACAGCAGCCGAACCTGGCTTTTTGAAAAATTGAAAAAATAGCAAATCGAATCGGACGGTGAATGATTAAAAATTTGCCTCAGCTTATTATTGTTATGGTTGCCAGTTTACTGCTTTCAGGGTGCGCTGGAATTTTGAAAAAACCGACTCTTTCGACAGATCAAATCTCAATATCACAAATTCGTCACCGTGTCGAACAGAATTATCTCAAATTTCAATCATTGAAAGCAAAAGCTAGGATCAGTGTTGAATCTCCACAAATGAGCTTTACGGCTAATGCCTCAATCTTTATCAAAAAACCGGATTCAGTGAAGATACTGTTAAGCGCCGGCTTTGGCCTGGGACTAGGCTCTGTTTTTGTAGATAGCAATCAATTTCTGTTTTACAATTCATTTGCCAACACTGTTTATTCGGGCTGCCCCGACAGTTTAAATTTGCCAGATTTTTTCCCGCTTGAGGTCGAAAGCCAAGATCTGCTGCAACTATTTTCCGGCATTCAGTTGCTGAAAACTTTTGACAGGGAGTTGTTGGTTATCGATCAAAATAAATTTCTTGTTGTTGGATCAGCAGAAATGGGCGCGTTGAAATTTTGGATTGATCCCAAGAAATTTGTCGTGACCCAAAATCAATTTGTCGATAGCAATAATAAAACTATTGTTGAGCTTGAGTACCAAAAATTTGTAAAGAAAAGGGGAGTCCATTTGCCAAAAACGATTCGAATCTACCAACCAGAACAAAAAGCTCGGTTGACTATTGTTTTTGTGAATTTGGATGTCAATGTTCGTTTTAAAGTAACCGACTTTTTAATCAAAATACCTGAAAATGCAGAAAAAATAAGCTTGTAAATTTGCCATGCCCAAGCAGAGCCCGGACATATCGATTCTTATCCCTTTGTTTAATGAACAAGAGTCGATCACAGCATTGTACAATAAGTTGACTGCGGTTTTCGATAGTTATAAGAAAAGCTATGAGATTATTTTTATCGATGACGGATCAAGAGACCGATCCTTTGAAACGCTGGCAAAACTCTTTCGGGAAGATCAGCATGTTCGAGTTTTTCAATTCAGGCAAAACTACGGCAAAGCCGCGGCTTTGGCTTGTGGGTTTGAACAAGCCCGCGGACAATATGTGATCACTATGGACGCTGATCTGCAGGATGATCCAGCCGAGATTCCCTCCTTGATCGATAAAATAAATGATGGCTTCGATTTGGTTTCCGGATGGAAAAAAAAACGACACGATCCGTTTATGAAACGCCTCACTTCCAAATTTTTCAACCGCGTGACCAGTTTTTTTTCTGGAATCAAATTGCACGATTTTAATTGTGGATTAAAAGCCTATCGCCGCGAAGTGGTCAAAAGCATTCAATTATACGGGCAGCTTCATCGCTTTATTCCCGTATTGGCGCATTGGCAGGGATTTCGCGTGGGAGAAAAAGTGGTGACGCATCATGCGCGCAAATTCGGAAAAACCAAATTTGGTTTTTCCCGTTTTACTGCCGGATTGTTCGACCTGTTCACGGTCATTTTTCTTCATAAATTTAAAAAACGACCGTTGCATCTTTTTGGCAGTATCGGCCTGGTACTATTTTTTGCCGGATTGATGATGAACCTCATTTTGACTTATGAGCGAATTTTTGCCAATCGCTACTTGAGCAACCGACCCTTGCTTTTTCTGGCGGTGCTGCTGGTAATAGTCGGAATTCAATTTATTTCAATCGGCTTACTGGGAGAAATGATTACCGAAACGCAAAAGCGGCAAAATGAGTATTTGCTCAAAAATGTATTATCCGAAGAGTAGCGATTTATAGTTGATAAAGTAAAATGAAATTTGCTTTCACATCGGATCCAATCAGCGCTGTGGAAATTCGGCATAACTTTTTGCCTGGCGATATCGGTCGCATTTGTTATTTGCATGGCACACTGTACGCAGCCGAGCAAGGCTGGGATTACACTTTTGAAGCTTACGTCGCTCGACCGTTGGCAGAATTTGCTTTGCGCATCAATCCGAGAGAACGCATCTGGCTGGTCCAAACTGAAAACGACGTGAATGGATGCATCGCCATCGTGGAAGCAGATGATGCCGCAGCGCAATTGCGCTGGTATCTACTGCACCCTCAGCTGCGCGGCCAGGGCGTTGGACAAATGCTGTTAAATAGCGCTTTGGAGTTCAGTCGCGGCGCGGGCTATCGATCCGTGTTTTTATGGACAGTGCGAGGTTTAGACGCAGCGGCTGCACTGTATCGCAAAGTTGGATTTCAGCTCACCGAGGAGAAGATACACCGACTGTGGGGGCAGCTCGTATGTGAGCAGCGGCTCAACCTTTGCTTGTAACATTATGTCCAATCAATCGTGATGTCTTCATAAGTGTTAATAGGCCGCAAACCAATAAAGAAAAAATTTTCAATATTATTTTCTGGCCTTTGACTGAAAGAAGACTCAAAACTCCCTGATAAATTTGTTAAACAAGCACAAAACAGCTTGGCATCTTTATTTTAAATTACTAATATGAATGACCAATCAAAAAGCTAATTGGGCTAAAGCCCACGTGATTTCGGATTGCATAAGTTTCTCCGCCATAAATGGCGGAGCTATTCATGAAAA
>CAZNDR010000377.1:0-4721 GCA_964571835.1 uncultured Cytophagia bacterium
TACAAATCTTGATCTCATCCAGCCTATCCAAGATGTCTAATTTTGTCAAAGCAATAGCATCGATACCATTCAGCCGGATGGCATGCCTGACTATGGGCACATCGAACCAGCCGCATCTCCGAGGTCGGCCAGTGGTGGCGCCGTACTCCGCACCAAGGCGTCGCACTGTCTCATCCATTGGTCCGAGAAATTCGGTCGGAAATGGTCCCTCCCCGACTCGTGTGGTATAGGCTTTGGCAACGCCAGTCACTCGGTTGATTTTTGTGGGGGCAATTCCTAATCCAGTACATGCACCACCGCTGATGGGATTGGAAGAGGTCACAAAAGGATAAGTGCCAAAATCAATATCCAATAACGTTCCTTGAGCTCCTTCAAGCAAAATGTTTTTTTGCTCAGCAATAGCATCATTCAGATAAATGGACACATCGTCAACAAACTGCTCAATCTGCTTTCCAAAGGATAAATATTGATCGACTAGTGGGCCTAAAGATAATTTTTTCAAGCCATAAATCTTGGAAAAAATTTCATTTTTTTGCTGCAGATTGATTTCTATTTTTTCTCTTAATTTGCTTTCATCCAAAAGATCAATAATCCGCACGCCAATTCGACCAATTTTATCAGCGTAAGCCGGGCCAATGCCCCTGCCTGTCGTGCCGATTTTCTGGCCCAGTTTGGAATCTTCCTCAGCTTTGTCTAAAATTTTATGATATGGAAAAATGACGTGCGCCTGAGCACTAATTTTTAGCCTACCGGCAATGTCAATTGAATTATTTTTTAATAACTTTATCTCATCCAGCAAGACTGCCGGATCTACGACAACACCATTTCCGATGACATTGACAGTGCCGGGATGCAAAATGCCACTGGGAATTAAATGAAAGATATACTTTTTTCCTTTTAATACAATTGAGTGTCCAGCATTAGGCCCACCTTGGTAGCGAGCACAAATGTCTGCATTCTCACTCAACAGGTCGACAATTTTTCCTTTGCCTTCATCTCCCCATTGGCTGCCAACGACAACATGAACCGACATATAAAATCTTCCCGCTCACGAAAAAAACTCCGACTGTTTGACAGTCGGAGTTTCTTCAAATTTATATTTAATGCTAAAGTTAATTGCCTATTTGAAGCTGGCCACAGCCTCTTCAACTTGATTAAATGTCTCGAACACTTTGAACAGCTTAGTAATAATCAACAAGCTTTCAATTTTTCCAGCCACATTCACTAATTTTAAGTCGCCACCGCTGTTTCTCATCGTGGTCAATCCACCGATCAAAATACCTAAGCCGGTGCTGTTCATCCAGCTTACCTTGGCCAAATCGGCAATAACTTTTGTTTTCTTTTGATCGACCAGATCATGCAATTTTTCGCTCAATAAGGTCGCATCAGGTCCACCCATCAACTTGCCTGACAGCTCCAATAATACTACACCATCTATTTCTTTCTCTTTCAAGTTCATAATTATAGCCTCCCTAAAAGTGATGGATTATCGTCCAATTCGTTTAGCGCTTTCTTTTTTCTTATGCCAATAAATTGCGATTGGGCAAGCGATAAAAACCGTCGAGTACGTGCCAGCAATTACGCCAACCACCATGGCAAAAGAGAAATTATGAATCACTTCTCCGCCAAATAAGAACAATATGATCACAACGATAAAGACTGTCAAAGAGGTCAAGATTGTTCGACTAAGCGTTTGGTTAATACTAACATTAAAAATATTGATATATTCTTCACGTCTTAATATTTTCAAGTTTTCTCTAACTCGATCAAAAATAACTATCGTATCATTCAAAGAATATCCGATAATGGTTAAAAACGCAGCAATAACATCTAAAGAAATGTCCAACTTTAGCCAGGAGAAAAATGACAGCGTTACCATAACATCATGAAAAAGCGCCACAACGGCGCCGAGGGCGAATTTAAATTCAAAGCGAAAACTTATATAAATTAAAAGGAGAATCAGCGAAATGAGGATGGCCCAAATCGTTGCTCTTCTCAGCTCACTGCCAATTCGAGGGCCAACTTCTTCGTTCATTCTGACTTCCAGTTTATTATCTGAAATTTTGCTGGACAGTTCAGTTATTACTTTTTGTGAAATATTTTCTGAAGCCGACTGTTGGGGAATTCTAATGAGCACTTCGTTTTGTGTGGCAAATTCTTTAATTTCGATATCACCCAGATTTATTCCTGAAAGAATATTTCGAATTTCACCAATCTTTATCGGTTTTTCAAACTTGAATTGTAGCGAGGTCCCCCCAGTAAAATCAATCCCCAATTTTGGCCCACCTTGAATGATAAGAGAAACAATTCCTGCTAGGATCAATATTACTGAGATAGAGATTGCCATTTTGCTTTTGCCAATAAAATCTATATGTGTATCTTTGATAAGCTGCATGTCCATTTTCCTTTTCAATAATATTATGATGTCATCTTCATCGATTCATTTATATGCTCAAACGCTTAATATCCCAGTTAGTAGTGGCGAAATCAAACATGACCCTCGTGACCACTATTGCGGTAAACATGCTAGCAATGATGCCAATTGAAAACGTTACCGCAAATCCTTGGACTGGTCCAGTGCCAAACTGATATAGCACCAAAGCTGTCAAAAAGGTGGTTAAATTCGAATCGAAGATAGCAGAAAAAGCTCGGCTGTATCCCAAATCAATTGAGGCTCTAATCGTTTTGCCGCTGCGCAGCTCTTCTCTGATGCGTTCGTTTATGAGCACATTTGCATCTACTGCCATACCGATGGTTAGGATTATTCCGGCAATACCTGGCAAAGTGAGCGTCGCATGAAACACTGCTAAAAATGCCATCACAAACAAAATATTTAATAGCAGCGCAAAATCTGCAATGACTCCGGAGAGTTTATAATAAACTATCATAAACAGCACAACCAATACGAATCCCAAAATCATTGACAATTGTCCTTTTTGAATCGAATCTCTTCCCAACGATGGTCCGACGGTTCGCTCTTCAATGACTTCTAATCGCGAGGGCAAAGCCCCTGATTTTAGCACATTTTGCAAATCTTTTGCCTCTTCAATATTTGCCATGCCGTCGATCATGGAGCTGCCTGATGGAATTCTTTCCTTTATTCGAGGTGCATTCGCTACTTTGCCATCCAAAACGATTGCCAAAAATTTTCCAACATTAGCACCAGTTATCCGGGCGAATTTTTTTCCTCCCTCTGAATTTAACGTAAAATGTACTTCCGCTGCTCCAGCCCGGCTCATTTGTGTGCCACTACCTCCACCAGAAACTTGTACCTGTGCATTTTCGATGTATTCACCAGTGAGTTCGGCTGATTTTTTGACATAATAGAGAAAAAGCCAATCTTTGTTGCCATAGGTCTCTGCCTTGCTATCCCATAAAAATTCTGAATCATCGGGGATAATTTGTTTGACCTCCGGATAATTGAGAATAATATCGACTGCCTTGACATTTTGAATTGGCGCTGCTACCATATTGCCCACATTTCCCAATAAGGCAAGAAATGGATTTGCTTGAAATAAATCCTTATCCACAGATATTGATGTGTCGTTTCCTAACTTATCTTTATCAGCGGGTGATTGGCCGAATAATTCATCCAAATTCACTTCGCCTTCAGCGCGCACTTTTTCGGCCGCAACGGAGGTATCACTGCCAGTGGTATCATGAGCCATGACCTGTGCCAAAGCGGTGGAATCCAGAGTTCCCAAGCGGCGCTTTTTCACAATTTCGTCTATTTTCTTCAAAATTAAACGAGTATCAGCCGGATCGCGCAACAGTTTTAATTCTAACTGGGCTGTTTTGCCGATAACGGACTTCGCCCTCTTTACATCTTGAACACCAGCTAATTGAACCACAATTCGCCGATTTCCCTGCTTGACAATCGACGGTTCAGAAACGCCAAATTGATCGATGCGGTTTACCAGCACCTCGCGGCTTCTATCAATCGCACCTTCTGCCTCCTTCCGAAGCTCACCGACTATTTTTCTGCCCGAGTCCCCTTTCTTTCCAAAATATTCATCAAGCCGCATGCCTCTGGCTTGAAACTTCTCCTGCAGTACGTCAATATAATCACGATTTTCACGTTTTGCTTCAACATCGATTTCTTTCAAAATGGCTTTGAATTGCTCATTGGACTTTTTTGAGATATTGCTAAAAAAATTGGGGAAATCAACCTCAAAGACCAGATAAGTACCTCCCATCAAATCCAGCCCTCTCTTGATCGCCTTTCGTTCAGTTTTAGAAATTTTTTCATCCAACACCTGAATCTCTGCAGCTAAGGCCCTGGCATGTCTTTCGTTTGCCTTTCCTTTTGTTCTATCTAAAACAAGCTCTTCTAAATTTTTTTCCACCAGCGCTACGTCGATCGCCTCATTGTTCATATCCACCAGTTTTGCCAAATCAGCTATCTTTTTTGTATACTGCTTATTTAACTTGCTAAGATTGATTGATGGAAACAGTTGCCATAATGATAACAAAATCAATGACACAATTAAAATTAAGCGATACAAAAGCGATTTATTCATTATTAATGTACCTCCAAAATAGATAACTTTAACACCAACTTTTCATGACCAATTAAAAAGCTTTAGATGAATGCATCATTATTCCACACATCCGATGGTAATTTTTAAACAAGAAATTTTTGAAAATTTTCCCATTGAAGCATAGCAATAACTTGTTAACAGCCGAATAACTAATCTTATCATCAAGCTTATTAGCTTGAC
>CAZNDR010000378.1:0-4721 GCA_964571835.1 uncultured Cytophagia bacterium
CATTCGCTACGATCTTTTTATGGCTGATCCTGAGGCGAAAAAGCTGTTGACCCATTTGATTCAATCTCACATCAGCGGGCAGCTCAAAATTGCACCAGAGCATTCAAGCCAAAATGTATTGCGGGCAATGAGAAAAAATTCGCTATTCCCTTTGAAGGAATTTGTCAAATTATACAATTCAATCAACCAAAAATTAAATAAGAGACAACATCTCATTCCCTATTTCATGTCCTGCCACCCTGGCAGTAGTATCCACGAAATGCAGCAGATGAAAAATGAGATGGTATCCATTTTTAAATTTTTGCCCAAACAAGTGCAATGTTTTATCCCCTTGCCCATGACGCTGTCTTCGGTTATTTACTACACCGGCATCGATCCGTTGACTGGTGAGAAGTTTTTTGTGGAACGCGAATTAGGAAAGCGGCGAAGGCAGCATGAGATTATTTTGAAGCAATAAACATATCTTTATTTTTAGCCTCTCAGCGAACCTGGTGAGCTACTTAATTTTTTTGATTTTCAAATTAACGTTTATTAATATGACTAAAAAATAGATTCATTATTTAGCTAGTTTGAGGCAATCATCCTTAATGGTGGAGCACACTTTGAATAGCTCAAGTCTCCCTTTCCAGATAATCGTCAAAATCTTTGACCAGCGCTGTGTACTTTTCTTCCATCAGGGGTGATGAAATGATAAAGTCAGCAGACGAGCGATTACAGGCGACGGGAATGTTGTAAACCACGGCAATTCGCAGTAAGGCTTTGACATCAACATCATGTGGATGGGGCTGCATGGGATCCCAGAAAAAAATCATCAGGTCAATTTTCTGGTCCGCAATCAAAGCCCCCATTTGTTGATCTCCACCCAATGGTCCTGATTTCAGCTTGGTAATCTGAATTATTTGCTCGGACTCGTTTTCGCGCAATTTTTCATTGAGCGCCTGTTCCACCATTTTGCCAGTCGTGCCAGTGGAAATAAGCTGATGCTTAGCCAGCGTCTTGAAATTCCAGCGCACCCATTCTATCAAATCGGCTTTTTGGTTGTCATGGGCGATCAGCGCGATATTTTTCTTTTTTTGCATCGGTTTGTCCTTTGGTATTTCATCATATTTGAATTTATTTTCTGCTGATAATAAGATAAATCTTTTCCGGGAAAAAGTCCAGCAGTTTGACCAAATGGTCGATTAAAAACTGATTGTAATTTCTCTGAAACCTAATTCACTTATCTCCGTTTATGGAATTAAATTGAGAAAATCTAAAAGCTCTCAGCGCTGAAAGGGAAACGGATGAATTTGAAAAAGTTGCTTGTACTGTTGTTAATTAATTTTATTGGCGCCCATTATTCCGCCGCTGGAACTGTTCACGGCTTTGTCTGCGAAAAAGAATCGCGCGAGCCAATTATTATGGGAAATGTCTGGATCAAAGGGACTACCATCGGAACAACGACCAATGCTAAAGGCTATTATGTACTGTCATCGTTGCCGGCGGGGACTTATGAAATTTATTTTCGCTACATGGGTTTTAAGACAGCAGTGGTGAACAAAACGATCGGGGAGGACGAGGATATCGAACTGAATATTTTGCTGGAACAAGAAGCGGTGCAGATGGAGGAAGTGGTTGTCACGGCCGATCGCGATAAAAAAGAGTTGGAAATTAGGCCCAGCCAAATTTCCGTCGAAGTGCCTCGCTTGCGTTCTATTCCCGCAATTGCTGAACCCGACCTTTTTCGCGCTCTGCAAATGCTGCCCGGTGTGGCGACACTCTCTGATTTCTCTGCTGGACTTTATATTCGCGGTGGCAGTCCGGACCAAAATTTAATTTTGCTCGATCACATCGATGTTTACAATCCCAATCATCTGTTTGGTTTTTTCAGTTCGTTCAATACCGATGCAATCAAGTCGGTTGAGCTACTCAAAGGTGGTTTCCCAGCGGTTTACGGCGGCAGGTTGTCGTCGGTTCTGAATGTTTACAATAAAGAGGGGAATCGAGAAAAATTTGCCGGAGTGGCGCGCTTAAGCCTCTTGAGTGCGACGGCTACCGTGGAAGGTCCCTGGAAAAAAGGTTCCTGGATGATTTCCGGCAGAAGAACCTATCTGGATATTGCCTCAAAGATTGCTGACATTGATTTGCCCTATTATTTCTACGACGGTCATGCAAAGTTCAATTATGATATCGATCGGAATAATCAAGCAAGCGTTAGCTTTTATCTGGGAAATGACCAATTAGACCTTTCCAGCGAAGGAACCAGCATCAATCTTGATTGGGGCAATAAAACTTTTTCCACGCAGTGGACACACTTGTTTAATAGCAGATTGTTTTCTCATTTTGTACTTGCTGGCAGCCGCTTTGACAGCGATAGCAAAGTGGTTTTCGACGAAGTACAATTTGGCATTTTGAACCGTATCACCGATTTAGCCTGGAAAGGTAATCTCACCTACACACCTTCCACCAGACATGCCATGGATTTTGGTTTTGAAGTTAAGATGCTCAATTTCGATTTGGATTACACCATTGTTGATTCGACCTATCTCAATGGTTTTAACGGCAAATATTATAGCCTGTTTTTTCAAGACAATTACAAATTATCGCCATTCACCATTTTGCAGACTGGCTTTCGCCTCGACTACTACAGCGATGGCAACTACACTCGTTTTGATCCCAGATTTTCCATTAAACAATTGATCAGCGATGAAATGAATTTCACGGTAACTTATGGCAAATACCACCAATTTTTGAATTTGGTGCAGACTGAGGGTCTGAGCTTTGCTGATATGTGGTTTCCAGTGGATAAAACTTTTCCGCCGGGCAAAGCTGACCACTTCGTGCTTGGATTCAATTATGATAATCGGAAGACGTTTTCGGTAAGTGTCGAGAGCTATTTTAAGAATTATGGAAATTTGGCCGAGTATCGCACGTATCGCGCCGCTAATGAACCATTGGAAAACCAAACAACAGCTCAAAATTTTCTGATTGGCAAAGGCGCGGCGTATGGCGCCGATATTTACATCAGGAATAATGTTTGGGGACTCGAAGGTTGGCTGGGCTATTCATTGAGCTGGTCAAAAAAAAGAATTAATGGTTTTAATTTTGGTGAAACTTACTACCCAACCTATGACCGCCGCCACACCATCACCGCTATTCAGGATTATCGTTTAAGCAAAAAATGGCGGTTGAACTTTGCCTTTAAATTTGGTTCAGGTCAACCCTACACTGAGATTACAGCACGCTATGCCGTGATGGACGCGGCGGGAAGAATCAGCGGTGAAACATTGGCAGGAAAGAAGAATCTGTTTCGGCTGCCGGCTTATCATCGATTGGATATCGGTGTATTCTATAATACGAGACTGTGGGGATTGCCGACAGAGGTTTTTATACAGGTCATTAATGTGTACCATCATAAAAACGTCTGGATCAGAGATTTTAAAGTGGAAACGGAAAAGACAGAAGTGAAGGATTACCACATGCTCCCGTTTTTGCCCACGGCTGGCTTGTCGGTTCATTTTTAAATTTGTGTTTAGCCAAATTAGCAAAAAAATGGCGTGCGCTGCCTTTTTGCACCGCAAGATGCTATTAAAAAAAGACGGTGCATTTTATAATTTTGAGAAAAATATCTCGTCATTTGTTGAAGACATCGTGTATCCATCCGTGGGTGATCAGCAAAAAATCTTGGTTTAGGAGAACATAATGATTACAAAATATTGGAAAATGGTTTTGTTATTGTTATTAATTTTGAATTTTTGTGCCAAAAATCCCTCCGCCCCGGAGTATCAAAAGGAAGTGGTCATTTTTGGCTTTCTGTGGGGAAATGAATATTTGAGCGAGCAACACGCCATTATGGTCAATTATACTGCGCCGGTTCAACAAAGCTATTCGATAAATGACGCAGCCATTGAAAACGCTGTGGTCAAACTAAAAGATTTATCCACTGGTCATGAAGTATTGTTGAAAGAAATTGCCGACCGACCTGGCTTTTATTATCATGACGAGCTGCTAATAAAACCAAATGCGGCCTATTTGCTCACCGTGCACATTGAAGACAAGCTGGTTACTGCCACAACAACGGTGCCGCCGCTGCTGACGTTGGAAACAAAGCTGGATTCAGAGGCGGTGAATTTTGTTTACCGGGATAATTTGGGTTTCGAAAAGCCGATTAAATTATTCTGCGAAAATGAAGAGCAGATAATCTATGTCGATATGTTTTGCAATGAAGACTGGCAAAATGCAGAATATCTTGATAGCTTCGGTGCTAATTCTAAACCGAAAAATCGAGCAGAATACGACCAGGGCAAAAATGCCGAGCCGCGACACATTCAAGCTTTTATGCGATTGAAAGATTTAAAGACATCTTTTTATCCAGATGAATATGTCATCTTCTGGTATCACTCGATGATCGTTTTTTACGGCTCCAATACCATGCAGCTTTTAGCCATTGATGCTAATTATCATAATTATCTTTATCAGGAACATCCGGAATTAAAGGGCGGCATCAATGGTGGCATCGGCGTTTTTGGCTCGGTGTGCGGTGAGGATTTTATTTTGATGGTGATGAAGAAATAGGCTGAGCTGCTAAACAAAATCCCTCAGGATTTGATTATCTGCCTTTTGAACAGATTTAACGCTGAGGGATTCCAATTTCTATGTGCCTGACAAAAAATGGCAAAACTTATAACAATTTAACCAGAGCAGCAACAATAGCAATACCAGCCGTCAGCATTGCACCAAGC
>CAZNDR010000379.1:0-4714 GCA_964571835.1 uncultured Cytophagia bacterium
GGCGGAGCTATTCATAAAAATTGAATAGCTCCGTTCTTTAGAACGGAGATCTTTTAATTTCCCCACCAATTCTTTAGGCTTTAGCCCTTCATTTCATTTGGTTTTTTTCAACTGGTCATTCATATTATTAAATAAACTCGGGACATATTTGGCAGCATTAAAATTGCTGAGGATGCAATTAAATAATCCCGGTTCCGATGAATCAGAGTGACAACAAATTATCGCCGGTGAATATAGCCAGCTTAGCAGGATCCAAACCTACTAAGGTTTCAAAGGATCCTACCGATGCCATCGCTCAAAGCGATGGCATCGGCTGAGATCCATTCATGCTAATGTTGCAAAGAATCCCAACATTAAATTGGGATACGCTGCATTTAGCTGCACGAATGAATCAAACTCACTAATTGCACATAATAGGTAAATAAAGGGCAAGGTCATGAAAAAAATTATTTTTCTTTTATTTGGTTTTATTATCACATTCACTTCAATTGGGTTGAGTCAATTGCCTATTTTAACAGAACGAGAACAAGCTGAGGGCTGGCAATTGCTGTTCGATGGAAAAACCACGACTGGCTGGAAGAGCGCCCGTGGGGAGAAATTCCCAGAAAAAGGCTGGGAAATTAAAGATGGTGTCTTAACCGTGATAGCAAAACAGCGCGGCAGCGATATTGTAACGATTGACCAGTTTACTAATTTCGAATTGCAGCTCGAATTTAAACTGACAGCCGGCGCCAATAGCGGCATCAAATACAACGTTCAACCAAACACTTCTTTAGGCTTGGAATTTCAAATTTTAGACGACGATTTGCATCCGGATGCCAAACAAGGCGTAGCCGGCAACCGAACGGTTGGCTCGTTGTACGATTTGATTCCAGCAGAAAATAAAATAATAAAACCAATTGGTGAATGGAATCAAGCTCGCATCATCGTCAACGGTAGCCAGGTGGAGCATTGGCTAAATGGCAATAAAGTGGTTGAATATAAACGGGGCACACAACTTTTCCGCGCTTTGATTCAGAAAAGCAAGTTCAAAGATTTCGCCCAATTTGGAGAACATCCACAGGGGCATATTCTGCTGCAAGATCATGGAGATGCAGTTTCTTTTCGAAATATAAAAATAAAGGTGCTGGGAAGTAAATAACGATCTATAAACGATGGAGGATAAAATGGAACACAGATCTCGACGTGAATTTATGCAATTAACTGCTTCAGGCTTTGCCGGTCTATCGCTGCTGATTGCTGACAAAATAGCGACAGCTAACATTGGGCAAGCGACTGAAGCGAAAAGGAATCGCTTGACGCTGGGAATGGCGTCGTACACTTTCCGAAAATTTAAATTGGACGACTGCCTGTCCATGACGAGCAGATTGGGATTAAAAAAGATCGCTTTTAAAGACTTTCATCTATCATTAGACAGCTCAACTGAAGAGATAAAAGCAGTGGCGCAAAAGGTGAAAGATGCTGGTCTTGATCTTTACGGCTGCGGCGTTGTTTACATGAAAAATGAAGCCGAAGTCGAACAGGCTTTTAACTATGCCAAAACCGCGGGCATGCAAATTATCATCGGCGTCCCCGATCATCATCTGCTAAAATTAGTGAATGAGAAAGTGAAACAGAATGACATCAAATTGGCAATTCACAATCACGGTCCAGGTGACGAGCGGTATCCCAGTCCTCAGAGCGCTTATGACAGAATAAAAAATTTAGATCCGAGAATAGGTTTGTGTATGGATGTTGGTCATACCAAACGTATCGGTCTGGAGCCATCAGTGGAGGCAAAACGATTTAAAGATCGTCTGCTGGATATTCACGTCAAAGATGTCTCTGCTGCCAGCAAGGAGGGCAAAACTGTGGAGATCGGTCGAGGTGTCATCGATATCCCGACATTTTTAAAGACGTTGATCAAAATAAATTATCAAGGCAGTGTTTCGCTGGAGTTTGAAAAAGATGCTGAAGATCCGCTGGCTGGTGCGGCCGAATCGATTGGCTATCTCAGAGGAGTGTTGTCAGTAATTTAGTTGGAAATGAGAAAAAGCCATTTACTATGTGCTGCTTTTTTGTTGGCGAATTTGCAGATGTGTAGTCAATAAATTATCAAAATTATACTGATTACATTGGAAGTTTGAGAAGTAAACCAATAGGGAGGAATTGGGATGCGTCGAACAATTCTTGTTTTTTCAATTTTGCTAATGATTTTGGTTCTGCTATTTTGCAGGAAAGAAAAGGGTGAATCCATGAAATTTACCGGAGCAAAGGACGAGGTAAAATTGATAACGGTCGATCCGGGCCATTTCCACGCTGCTTTGGTACAAAAAATTATGTACCATCAGATTTCTGATGACGTGCATGTTTACGCTCCGGAAGGTGAAGAGGTTCAGGATCATCTGAATCGCATCAGTGGTTTTAACCAGCGCTCCGATAATCCGACTCACTGGAAGGAAATTGTCTATCTGGGCGAAGATTTTATGGCAAAAATGGTGGCTGAGAACAAAGGCAATGTGGCAATTTTTTCAGGCAATAATAAAAAGAAGACTGAATACCTTAAGACTGCTGTTGAGGCTGGGTTTAATGTGTTAGCTGATAAGCCGATGTGCATCGATAAAAATGGTTTTGAACTATTAAAACAAGCCTTCGCTTCTGCCGCAAAAAATAAAGTGCTCTTGTACGATATTATGACCGAACGTTATGAAATTACCACCATTTTGCAAAGGGAATTGGTAAATATGCCGGAAGTTTTTGGAACACTCCAATCAGGGACAGCTGATAATCCGTCGGTAACCAAAGAAAGCGTTCACCACTTTTTCAAATACGTGGCTGGAAATCCAATCAAGCGACCGAGCTGGTATTTTGATGTCAGCCAACAAGGTGAAGGCTTGGTGGACGTAACTTGTCACTTGGTCGATCTAGTGCAATGGGAGTGTTTCCCGGAAAAAATAATCAATTATGAAACCGATGTGCAGATGATTCGCGCCAGCCATTGGCCAACACTCATCACAGCAGAGATGTTTGAAAAAGTCACCAGGCAGCCGCAGTTTCCAGATTATTTAAAGGACAAGGTGAATGCAGCTGGCGTATTGTCCGTATTTTGTAATGGCGAGATGATTTATCAGATCAACGGAATTTTCACCAAAGTGTCGGTCATCTGGAATTTTGAAGCACCAGCAGGCGGAGGCGACACGCATTTTTCGGTCATGAAGGGCAGCCAGTGCCGCGTGGTCATCAAACAGGGGAAAGAGCAAAATTATCAGCCCGAGCTTTACGTGGAAACGCCAGAGATAGAGAAGGCTGAATCAGTTGCCGCTGCTTTAAAACAAGCTATCGAAAAATTGCAAAAAAACTATCCAGGCATATCGTTGGAAAAATATGATGACGGTTGGCATATTGTTATTCCTGATAAATATCGTGTTGGACACGAAGCCCATTTTTCTCAGGTCACACAAAAATATTTGAAATTTTTGGTCGATGGCAAACTACCAGATTGGGAAACGCCGAATATGATTGCCAAATATTTTATCACCACATCGGCTTTGGTTTTAGCTCAACAACAAAACATAAAATAGAAAAATCAAATAAACTAGGGGAGCACTGGCTGGCCATGAAATAGAGTTACCGACTTTGACCAGGTCTTCCTCCATGAAATCAGTAAAATTAACAGGGAGCAATAATGAAAAAAGTAATTGGATTTTTACTCGTTCTGCCGCTTGTCCTTTTAATAACCATTTGTGGCTCGAGCACGAAAGTCACTTTTGTTGAAAAGGAGAACCAAATTGAAGTTTTAATTGATGGAAAACTATTTACAACTTACTTGTACCGGCCGGATTTAACCAAGCCAATACTTTTCCCGGTGCTGTCGCCATCTGGCATCAAAATGAATCGAAGCTTTCCCCTGGAAAAGGTCGAGGGTGAAAGCGAAGACCATCCCCATCATACGGGCATTTTTTTTACGTATGACCGAGTTAATAATGATGGCTTCTGGAATAACACTACCTTTCCGCCTCAAATTAGGCATGTCAAAGTAACGAAAATGGAATCCGGCGTAGAGAACGGCACACTTTCCACAATTATGGATTGGGTGGGAAAAAGCGGAAAAACTCTGTTGGAGGAAAATCGGACCATGATTTTTTCCGCTGCCAAGGATGCTTACCTGATTGATTTTGAAATAAAATTGACCGCGAAAGACACGGCCGTTGTATTTAGCGATACCAAAGAAGGCATGTTTGCGATGCGGGTGGCGCAATGGCTTAGAGAACAGAATCAGGGCGGCACTGCCCTTTATTTGAGTTCGAATGGTGAGGAGTTGGAGAAAAATGTCTGGGGCAAACGGGCAAATTGGATGCGGCTCGAGGGAACCAAAGATGGAAAAGCGTTTGGTATTCTCATGCTCAATCATCCGTCAAGCATCAATTTCCCCACCTTTTGGCATGCACGGGGCTACGGTTTGTTTGCTGCTAATCCGCTGGGTCAATTTTCTTTTCAAAAAGGCAGAAGGGTGGAGAATCCAACCGAGTTTAAACTGACCTTAGCGCAAGGTGAAAGCGCATTTTTCAAATTCCGCCTGATTTTTTATGAGGGCAATAAAACAAAAACGGATTGCGAACAAGATTTTGAGGTTTATATAAAATCCTAAACCAGGAGATTTTTAAAAAAATATTGTATCTTCTCAATAATTGGTGGTAAATAAAAAAATTATTGGCTGTCATTCTGAACGAAGTCC
>CAZNDR010000380.1:0-4702 GCA_964571835.1 uncultured Cytophagia bacterium
AAATTAGATTGATGCTTCTTAGTGAAAACAAAGCGTAAAATGGCTCTGAATGATTTGGAAGCCACGATCGATCATCCAGCCTCCAGTAACCAGCATCACGACAAGCTTGCTTAATCAAACTAAACTACAAATTAACTCTCAATCCTAAAATATAAGTCTTTAGCCTTGCCCAATAGACATTATCACTTTCGGTGCGCAATATTTCAGGATTGGTCAGCTTCTCGGTGCCGACTTGATCGATCCTTCTTGACGCCCATAAATCGTCATAATAATCTTCTCCACTTCTACCACCGGGAGGATACCGGAACTTCGTATGGAAAATGCTGCTGACATCCAGATAAAATTCCATGTTTAATGAATTTAATCGGAACAAGCGGGAGATTCTCATATTAGCCCAATAGCGATCAAGTTCCTTGAAACGCACATCGGGATGATCGGTGCGAAAACTGGAACGAGGATGCTCACTAAAGGTACCACCTTGATAAAACACCTGAAAACTTACGTTGGTATTTCCCAACAAGGAATAATTGTTCACCTTTGGTCCCCAAGCTTCCGGAGCTTTAAAGGTGATAACACCTCGGGCATTAGGCTGCAACAGACTGACGATAGACCTGGGGACACCCCACAGTACGCCATTTTGCCCAATATTCGGATCATCGGTAATAATGGGAATATCGCTCAGATTGGGGATTTCCAGATCGGCTTCGCTCTTTTTAATATAATTGTAATTTAGCCAGCCAGTGACAAAACGGCCGGTCGTTTTTCGCAACTCAATTTCAAAACCACGGATTTCTTTATAATCGTTCTGGTCGTACCATTCCAGCACCAGACTTTGATCAGAGTGAGCATAAACCATCCCGCTTTCATAGTCAAAATAATCTTTGTAAAAACCACTGATGTGCAATTGAAAAATATCGTTCATATCAAAATCACAGCCCAATTCATAAGCAATGGTTTTGGGGAAGGTAATATCCGGATTGCCCATAAAAATAATGCGGGGCATCGAATGATCGACTAAAACATGGTACAGCACCTCAGTCTTGGGCATTTGCACAAAATGACCATAATTAAAAAAGATTTTGCTTTTGCTGGAAAGCGGATGAGAGATGCCGACGCGCGGACTAAAATAAGTTTTTGGATTGGCACGCATGGTAGGATAAACACCAGCCATGTAGGCCTCATAAATGGTCTGATTGGTATATTCCAAGGAACGATTTGGATCAGGACGGTCACCATTGATATTAAAATAATCCATCCGCACACCGATGTTGGCAACCATTCCCTTGAATTCAATTTTGTCCTGTACAAAAGCGCCAATTTCAAATGGCTTAACTTTATAATCGTGAGTGTACAATTGCGTCGGATCTTCATCGTGCCAATGCTCGCGTTTTTCGCGCATGACATTGTAGTTGAATTCAAAACCAGCCTTAAGCTCGTGCGCTGGATGAAACTGATCCGTCAGCAACGCGCTAAAGGTAGTACGCCGATTCCATGAATCATCCCAGGTCAGCGCGCCACCGTACATTCGTGATCCAGAAACGTCATCATCAGTTCCCAATTCTCGTGGAATCCAGCCAGACTGCGGATCATAATAGAGTCGCCCGTGAAAATATCGCCCATCTGAAGCATCGGCTGTATCCGGGCGATTTAGATGCCAATTGATAAAGAAGTGGTTTAGATTGAGTTCATAAAATAATTTGGAAGAAATTGTGTGAACAAATTTTGCTCCGAACACCGTCGAATATCGGTTCAGAATTGGCTTGTAATAAGGATAATAGCCGGTAGAGCCGCCGCCACCATAGGAAATTCGATCCTCCTCGCTCCATAAACTGGTCGAGCTACCTTCGGAAACTGTCCTTACTTCAGAATATAAGCCATTAAGCGTTAGTTTAATATTTTGACCAAAGTTATTCATCCATTTTAAAGAGGTAACTCTTTCATCGTAGTAGCGCCGCGACTGAGGAAAATCAAAAGGTCGCAATTCAAATTTGCCGCCTAACAGAAAATTGGATTTCCAGGGAATCAGTGGAACTCTTCCCATAAGCGAGGCATCGACATTATGCCCGTTTTTATCGCCATAGGGAACTGGGCGATGTCGCCATTTCCATAATTCATAAGCCTCTTCGGCAGTGAGATCATTATTCGGGTTGTTATCGCTCAGCAGTTGTTCAGCGTACTTATTCCAGCCAATCCAGGTGCTGACATGTTCGTGGATGCCATCAGGCGTGATTAAGGTGTCTCCTTCAAAGGCTTTTGCCCCGGCATAAAGGCGCCAGGCATTCCAATTCGGATCATAAATGCTTCGGCCATAATGCGGTCGGTGCGCTGGGTCGAATTGATAGTCGATGGAAAAATGCAATTGATCTTCGGGACTTTTCGTAATGACATTGATGACACCAGAGCGCGATCGCCCATATTCGGCATTAAAGCCGTTGCGCATGATTTTTATTTCCTGCACCGTGCCCGTCTGCATTGACATCACCGGACGATTGAATTTTTGATCCACCATATCCATACCGTCGAGAAGAAAACCGACCTCCATGGCTTCGCCTTCTCTGATTTTTATTTCACCCTCGATGATATTTCCACTGATCCCTGCCTGAAGACCAATAACATCTTCTACCCGATTAGCAAAAGGCGTACTTTGATAATCGTCTTCAGAAATGTAAGTTTCTGTGCTAGCTACGTCCATTTGGATGAGATCACGTTTCGCCTCTACCACCACTTCTTGGCCGAGTTCAAGCACTTCCGAGGATAATTGAAATTCGATCTCAGTTGTACGATCCACCGAAACCTTGACGTGCTGTTTTAAGCTTTTGGTATAGCCCATCATTGAAGCGGTAACCGAATAATTGCCAGGCGGCACTTGCAGGATGACGAACTCACCATTCAGATTCGCAGCCGCGCCTAACGAACTGGAGAACGCCCGTTCGACACCTTCTTCCCAAAGGTGAGTAATTAAGACATTAGCGCCGGGCAAAGGCTCTCCGTTCGCCGCATCTTTGACTATGCCCTTAATTTTTCCAGTGATCCCAGCCTGAATAAAAGCCGGGAACACAACCAAGCAAACCAAAATTATTAAAGGCACGCTCATCTTCTGTTTTTTCATGCGAAAGCTCCTCCTATTTAAAATTCAACACTTATCTAAATTTCAATTGATTTTAACAATCTTTCAATTGCATATCAATTGGATCAAATGTCTTGCCATCAACAGATAAACTCGCTGATGCACAACTCCATCAGTCTATAATAATAATAATTTCTTGCACAATGTCAAGGGAAAAATTTATCTGGTCAGAAACGGTAGCCAAAATTCTTGAGTATGTCTCAAATGGCAACTTGTTAATGATGTGGCTGTCACTTCACCCTTTACCGATTTATCGGGACTCAGGGTGCCACCTCAACTAATGTTATGCTGAGCGAATTTGACCTTTATTGATAACAACTTTCGACTTACAGCGACATCTCAAGAAAGTCATGCTACGCGGAGCCGAAGTTTTGCTCTCAGTGAAAGATAGCTAATGCTACCTTTTCGGCTAAAGCAGCTTTTTCTGCAACAGCAACTTGATAAATACCGGGCGCATGGTTGCTCCTTGACGTTCGGCATTCTGTCCATCAATCACATCAAAATCGAGAGCATCTCTTCTTCGAAAATAGCCAATCCAAAACGGATAGTAAATTTTTCTTTCGAATCGGATAGCAGATACTACAACGTTTACTTTTTTTTTCAAACTCAATTTCAATAATTGAGTTTTGTACTCTGCCAACGCTATTTTTTCAGCCTCAGCTTGAGAAATTTCAAAATCATAGTGACGTGCCTGCTCAAAAGGAGCTGAAGTTATTTCTGCCTCTTTAAAAAAAGCGAACTGCCCTAAAATGCCATCGATACACACCTGTTCCGAGGGCTTGCCTTTTTTGCTCGATTCCACTTCAATCGAAAAAACATAGCAGGGTAAATAAAGCAGCTCGGCTTTAATTATGTGCCGTTTTTTGGACAAAGGTCTCACCTTCTTTGCCAGTTTCTCTTCGGCTTGATTTTTCGAGATGAAAACTTTGACGTACAAAACTTACAGATTCCTATCTTCGCTTCTGAATCAGGCGGGCGCCAATGAAGGCTAAAGTAGCTGCAGCAAGTATCATGAATCCTGATAGCAAATTAGCAATTTTACCTGGTAACGAATCAGAGAAGAATATCGCCATCAGAACGGCTACGCCGAAGACGCTTAAAAATATGCCAATGACATTAAGCACTCCATATTCTCTCTGGCGAGATTTAGTTTGTGGGGAAATTTCAATCATTCTAAGACTCCCGGACTTTTCGTCTATTCACTAAAATTTAATTAGCCTGATAATAATTTGAGTGAGTAGCAAAAGGTGAGATATATTCGGCTACGCCCTGCCTCACCATGCTAATAATTCAGCCTGAGTCTCAGTAAATCGGCAAAGGGTGAGGTAGCCTTTCACAAATGCCACTTTAATTTCTAAAATGAATTTAACAGATTTAGCCTAACATACTTATTATTAATATGAATGACCAGTTGAGAAAAACCAAAAGAAATGAAGGGCTAAAGCCTAAAGAAATTGTGGGAAAATTAAAAGATCTCCGCTCTAAAGAACGGAGCCATTCAATTTTCATGACTAGCTCCTCCATTTATGGCGGAGAAACTTATGAAATCCGAAATCAATTGGGCTTTAGCCCAAT
>CAZNDR010000381.1:0-4700 GCA_964571835.1 uncultured Cytophagia bacterium
GTCCATGGTGGCGCCTGGAGCATTCCGGAAGAATACGAGCAAGATCACCTCAATGGCGTTTTTCAAACGGTTCAACAGATTTATCCAGAATTATTAAAGGGACAACCTGCACTGGATGCTGTGGAAGCAGCGGTGCGAATGCTTGAAGCTGACCCGACTTTTGATGCAGGCAGAGGCGCGTTTTTAAACGCTATCGGCGAAATTGAGTTGGATGCCATGATTATGGACGGGAGCACGCTTGGTTTCGGTGCAATAGTGGCAGTACAAAATATTAGGCATCCGATTTCTCTGGCTCGATTGGTAATGGAAAAAACCGAGCACAACATATTAGCGGGAAAAGGTGCCCAGCAATTCGCCCGACAAATGAAAGTGCCTGAAGTTGATCCTCGCACTTTGCTCACATCACGGGAATTAGACTTTTACGAACAAATAAAAAACGATCCCCATTTCAAAACAAAAAATCCGTTTGAACCATTAACCAAAGGAACAGTTGGCGCCGTAGCCCTTGATAAAATGGGAAATTTAGCTGCGGCGACTTCGACTGGCGGCACGCCAAGAAAGCTGCCCGGCCGAGTAGGCGATTCTGCGATAATCGGCGCCGGAACTTATGCTGACAATCAACTCGGTGCCTGCTCAGCGACCGGTTGGGGCGAAGCAATTTTAAAATCAATGCTCAGCAAAACTGCCTGCGATTTTTTAGATAGATATCCAGCGCCAGCCGCGGTTCGCCAAGCTATTAAAAAAATGGAACAGCGAGTTCAAGGCTGGGGAGGTTTAATTTTGATAGATAAAAACGGCAATTATGGTTCTGCCCATAACACGACCAAAATGGCGTTTGCTTATGTGGATGATTCAGGGGAAATTATTGCTAAAATCAAAATAGATCAGAATCAAAAATAACTGACTTTTATAGGAGTAATCCATGCAAAAATTGACAATTTTTTCTTTTCTTGTTTTTGCTTTTCTTTCCTATTTCCATTGCAAACCGAAAATTGATCTGACCGAGCTTTCGCTAATTCCTCAACCCACTCACATTGTCAAAAAGAATGGCGCGTTTGCTTTTTCCAGCCAAACAAAAATATTAGTTACCTCCGACAATTCACAAGCATTTTGGGTAGGAAATTATTTCGCTGCCCAAATCAATAAAGCAGCTGGATTCAGTTTGCCAGTTGAAAAAGCAGCAGCGTCCGGCTTGTCAACAAATTCTCTCATTTTATCTCTGGCGGAGGACAGCAGTTTAGGTGCGGAGGGTTACTCGTTAATAGCTGATGCGAATTTCGTAATCATCAAAGCTCAACAGCCGGCTGGGTTATTTTATGGCGTTCAAACCTTGCGACAACTACTGCCGATTGAAATTGAAAGTGAATCGCCGCGACCAAATATCAACTGGGAGATCCCCTATGTCGACATTACGGATGTTCCTCGATTCTCCTGGCGGGGTGCCCATCTTGATGTCTGCCGCCACTTTTTCCCCAAAGAATTTGTCAAAAAATATATTGACATTTTAGCGATGCACAAGTTGAATACATTCCACTGGCATTTGACCGAAGACCAGGGCTGGCGGGTGGAAATCAAAAAATATCCCAAACTGACGGAGGTCGGTGCCTGGCGCGTCGATCGAGAAGGCATTCATTGGAACGAGCGGGAGCAGCAGAAATCAGGCGAAAAAGCGACCTATGGTGGCTTTTATACCCAGGATGAAATCAAAGAGATTGTGGCTTATGCCCAAAGCCGCTTTATCACCGTGGTTCCGGAAATTGAAATGCCCGGTCATGCCGTAGCTGCTCTGGCAGCCTATCCGGAAAATTCCTGCTTTGGCGGGCCGTTCACGGTTATTCCCGGTGGCTATTGGCCGATCAAAGATATTTATTGCGCTGGCAAAGAAAGCACCTTTGAATTTTTAGAGGGTGTACTGGACGAAGTTGTCCCGCTATTTCCCGGTGAATTTTTTCACATTGGCGGTGATGAGGCGTTCAAAGAAAATTGGCAAAAATGCCCGGATTGTCAGCGCCGCATCAAAGAAGAAGGCTTGAAAAATGAGCATGAATTGCAGAGCTACTTTGTGAAACGGATTGAAAAATATCTCAACTCGAAAGGTAAAAGATTGATCGGCTGGGACGAAATCTTGGAGGGTGGACTGGCACCGAAGGCCACGGTGATGTCCTGGCGCGGTTTTGACGGCGGTATCGAAGCTGCCAACGCTGGCCACGATGTTGTGATGACGCCAACTTCGCACTGCTATTTTGATTACTACCAAGCGCTGCAGGGCGAGCCTTTAGGCATTGGCGGATTTCTGCCATTGGAAAAGGTTTATTCGTTCGAGCCAGTTCCACCAAACATCGATCCAGAAAAAGAGCACCATATTCTTGGCGGTCAGGCAAATGTCTGGACCGAATATATTACCACACCTGAACACGCCGAATACATGTTGCTGCCACGATTATGTGCCTTAGCTGAAGTTGTTTGGTCGCCCAAAAATAGCCGGGATTTCAATAGCTTTCAAAATCGAATGATTAAGCATTGTGATCGTTTAGCAGCCGCCGGCATTAACTTTCGCCTGCCAACTCCAGAGGGTGAAATCGGCGATGTGGCTATCTTTGCCCCAACGACAATTCAATTGAAAAATCCATCGGCTTTCACTGAAATCAGATTTACGATCGATGGTTCTGAGCCTACAGCGCAATCTCAACTTTACAGCGAACCCATCGAGGTGGACAAAAATATGGTGATCAAAGCACGAACCTTCATGCCTAATGGAACAAAAAGTCCGTTAATTACCAGCAACATTTACTTGCTGGATAAAGAAAAAAACGGTATGGTCTATAAATATTATGAAGGCAACTGGGAACGCCTATTGAATTTTGAAATGCTGCCTCCGCTGACTCAAGGTAGATGTTACACCTTTGATTTAGCCAAGGTAAGAAAACGCAATGAAAATTACGGGCTGGTGCTCAAAGGTTTTTTGAAGATTGAAAAAGCTGGCGACTATACCTTTTATACCCAATCGAACGACGGCAGCCAATTAAAGATCAACGGACAGGTGGTGGTCGACAACGATGGGCTGCATACAACCAAAGAAGCCAGCGGCAACATCAGCCTGATAAAAGGGCTGCATGAATTTGAGGTTGATTATTTCCAGGCTGGCGGTTCAGATAGCCTGTCAGTGTTGTACCAAGGCCCGGGAATGGAAAAACAACCGCTTTCGCCGAACACGATTTTCATTGCTAAATAATTTTACTTCAGTAAGGGAGAAGGAGGAAAAATTCGTTGAAACGGACCTTGTATTTTTATACCTTTGTAGCCGCCATCGGTGGCTTGCTGTTTGGATTTGACACGGCGGTTATCTCTGGCACCATTCCTTTTATTACTGACTTTTTCCAATTGACAGATGTGCTATTAGGCTGGGCAGTGAGTTCGGCGCTAATTGGTTGCGTTTTAGGCGCGATTGCCGTAGGCAAACCGGCTGATATGTACGGCCGAAAAAACATGCTCCTTCTCATGGCTGTTTTGTTTCTTGTCTCAGCTGTCGGGACCGGCCTGGCCAATAGCCTGACGACATTTATTAGCTACCGTTTTATCGGTGGACTCGCGGTAGGTGGAGCTTCTGTGCTGTCGCCCATGTATATCTCTGAAATTGCGCCAGCCCGAATGCGAGGCAGATTGGTAGCCTCTGCACAGTTGGCGATTGTGTTGGGAATTTTGCTGGCATTCTTTTCCAATTACCTGCTCGTCAATTCTGGAGAGAACAACTGGCGTTACATGTTTATTGCCGAAGGTGTACCTGCCATGTTATTTTTTGTGCTGCTGTTTTTTGTTGAGCGTAGCCCGCGCTGGCTGGTCAAAATGGATCGAATTGCTGAGGCAGCGGCAGTTATCCAACACGTTAATCCCGGCACAAATGTAGAAAGCATCTTGAATGAAATCATTCAATCGATCGACAAAGAAGTTTTTCACAAAAGTATCGTCCTGTTCAAAAAACCTTATTTGCGCATTGTTTTGATCGGCATTGTGGTAGGCATGTTCAACCAGTTGACTGGCATAAATGCTATTATGTATTATGCGCCCTCCATTTTCAAGTCTGCCGGCTTTGCTAATGATTCAGCACTGCTGCAGACAGTTTTAATCGGCATGACCAATTTAGTTTTTACCGTTATCGCCATGTCGCTGATCGACAAATTGGGACGAAAATTTCTGCTGTTGGTGGGCGCTTGCGGCATGTCCATTTTTCTGGGCTTGTTTGCCTGGGCTTATCTGAGCGAGATTTTTGCCGGCTATTTGTTGCTCATTTTTTTGATCGGCTTTGCTGCCTTTTTCGCCTCTTCTCAAGGAATTGTGATTTGGGTAATTTTATCAGAAATGTTCCCCAATAATATCCGAGCGCGCGCTTCAGCCATTGGCTCATTTTCGGTCTGGTGTTTTAATGCAGCGACTACCTTTTTATTCCCAGTTGTCGCTGGAAAATATGGCATCGGCTATGTTTTCATTTTTTACGCTGTCGCCACGCTGCTGAGCTTTTTCTTCTTTCTCAAATTTTTGGTCGAGACCAAGGGCAAGACGCTGGAAGAGTTGGAGAAAATAGTCTTGAAGCAAAGTTGAAAGGAGTAATCGTTAATCGATAGCAGTGCGCTGAGCGCATGGCGCAAAGAGCTTGGATGAACGCTTTAAGGTATGTCTAATCGTGTCTATCCAAAGAATAAAAA
>CAZNDR010000382.1:0-4689 GCA_964571835.1 uncultured Cytophagia bacterium
TACTTACAGATCAAATATTCGATATTCATATCAGAGGAGGAATTATCATGAAACGTCTAATTTTGATTGCCGCAGCATTAGCATTCTTTTCTGCTTATGTGTGTTCTATCTGGGCACAGGAAGATATTACTATTGTCGCACCGACTTCAAAAGCAGCCGAAGGTTTGGACTTGCAAGCTGTGGCTGAGTTATTCAAAGAATGTGACAATCTCGAGGAATTTGAAAAGGCTTTAAATGACTATGAACGTGGTATCAACAATCTTGATTTGGACGAAGATGGTTATGTCGATTACATTCGCGTTGTTGAAGATCTAACAGAAGACACGCATGTAATTATCCTTCAAGTTCCGATAGGTGAAGATGAATTTCAGGATGTCGCAACCATTGAAATTGAAAAGAGCAGTGAAAACGAGTACAATATGCAAGTCCACGGCAATGAACTTTTTTATGGATACGATTATTACATTGCTCCGACCCACGTGCATATTCATACTTGGCCTATGATAGTTTGGATCTATAGACCAATGTATCGTCCTTATCGCTCAGTTTTTTATTTTGGTTATTATCCGCATTACTGGCGGCCCTATAGACCGGTTGCCTATCATGTTTATCACGCCCGAACAGTTCATTATACACAACGACGTACTTTCGCAATTCGCCGAGAAAGCAACGTGTTAACTGTTCATAAGGTCAACTATGTACCAAAGAATTCAGCATTAGTAAAACGTGAAGTGAAAGTCATCGGACCAGAACGAGAGCCGAGAAAAGCAGAATCAGCCAATATCAATAAGCGAAATAATCAATCGACAGCTTCTTTTAGTGGAAAGGTAATAAGGCCAGCACAGAGCTATAATAGAAGATCTGAGGTGATAAAATCCGAGCAAAAAGATAGGACGAAAAAAGAGTTGAAAAGCCCTAATCAAAAATACAATTTGCAGAACGAAGCCAGACGACCCAGTCAACCGGCTAAAACAGAAACTATTATAAAAAGGCCGAACAATAATTCAAAAAGCAGCGCCGTGAATAAAAGCCCAAAAACGGCTGGAACGAATAAATCAACCAGCGGATTAGCTAATAAAAATGTCTCGAAACCAATAAAATCGCAGCAAACCAATAATTACAAATCTCCTAATACATCAAAAAAAGTTGATAAACAAAAATAGCATTTTCGATTGGAATAGTTGTTGTCTAAAATTGTAGTTGGTCAGCGCTGGATAAGCGAAATGGAGAAGGAGTTGGGACTGGGAATTGTAATGGAAGTCACCAATAGAAATGTTCGTGTGCAATTCCCAGCCTCTAATTGTGAGCGTTTGTATTCCATATCTTCAGCGCCCTTGCAGCGTGTTCGTTTTAAAGAACATGATACAGTCATGTCCCGGGATGGCAATAAGTACAAAATCACTTTTGTTGCCAATGACAACGGGATTTTTATTTATCATAGCGACCATGGTTCAATTAGCGAAACTGATATTAGCGATACAATAAGCTTTACCACAGCAAAGGAGCGATTACTCAGCGGTAGTGTTGATGAAAATCGGAAGTTTAATGTCCGCTGGCAGGCTTTGCAGTTGCAGCATGAAATTCGCCAATCTTCAGTTCGCGGTTTTATTGGCGGTCGAGTCGATTTAATTCCGCATCAATTCTACATTGCTCATGAAGTAACTTCGCGATATCAGCCTCGTGTCTTGTTGTCTGATGAAGTAGGTCTGGGAAAAACCATTGAATCTTGCCTGATTTTGCATCGATTATTGATTACCGGCCGAATAAGCCGAGTTTTGATCATAGTGCCTCAGACGCTTTTGCACCAATGGTTTATTGAACTGATTCGAAAATTTAATCTTATTTTTCGGATTGTTGATGAAGAATACTGTCAATCAATTAAAGCTTCGGAAGACCAAGCGAATCCTTTCCTTGAAGATCAATTAGTAATGGTCAGCCTCGATTTTTTATCATCCCATGATTATTGGAGTCAAAAGGCAATCGATGCACGATGGGACATGGTAGTAGTAGATGAAGTTCATTATCTCACATGTGGAGGCAAAGCATATCAGTTAGTAAAAAGCCTAAATTATTCAGCTCATGGATTGATGCTATTAACCGCCACGCCAATGCAACTTGGAAAAAGAAATCATTTTGATCGGCTTCAATTGCTCGATCCAGATCGATACTTTGAATATGATCAGTTTGAGAAAGAAATTGAAAATTATCAGACCACAGCTAAGTTTGTAACCGAACTAATGGCTTCCGGGCAAATTGATATCCTGAAACTGAACAAGTTTAATCCCTTGTTGCTGTCTTCGATGAAAAGTTTGATATCTTCTTTAGATGTTTCAAGACAAAATGACGTAGATATTAAAAATCAAATTGTCGAAAAGATAATTGACTATTATGGTACTGGCAGAGCAATATTTCGCAATTCTCGATCAACAATATCCGGATTTCCCAAAAGAATAATTCACTTAATTCCATTGACATGCCATTCTGACTATTTGCAGAATTTGACAGACGAATTTAAGCACGATCTTGAAACGAGCGATGACAACGTCCACTATGTCTACGAAGATGATCCGCGAATTGATTGGATGAAAAGTTTGTTAAAATATTTTAAGCAAGAAAAAGTGCTGATCATTTGTCGGTCAATCAGCAAAGCAAAAGCCATTGAAGCAGCGCTGCGAAGCAGCCAGAGAATTAAGATGGCTGTGTTTCACGAACAGCTATCGCTTCTGCAACGAGATCGTAACGCTGCCTGGTTTGCCAATGATGACGGTGCTCAGCTCCTCATTTGCTCAGAGATTGGTAGTGAAGGAAGGAACTTTCAATTTTCTCACCATCTCATTTTATTTGATTTACCCATCAATCCAGAATTGCTCGAACAGCGAATCGGACGGCTGGACAGAATAGGTCAAAAGAATGATATTATTATTTATGTGCCCTATGCCAAAGCCAGCGAATACGAAATTTTAGCGAGGTGGTACCATGAAGGTCTTAGATCGTTTGAAAATAATGTCCCAGGTGTTTCTGAAATTTATCAACATTTTGAACATAAAATAAAAGACATTGCTCTAAACAGGCAATTCTCAAAAATAGATAATTTTATCCTGCAGACAAAAAAGATGTGCACGAAAGTAAAGCGACAACTTGAAAAAGGGCGTGATCAACTTTTGGCATTGAATTCCTTTCGACCAAAAATTGCTGAGCGCGTAATCGCGGAAATTGTCAGACAAGATGAAGATAATAAAATTGAAAAATTTATGCTAAAAGTGTTTGATATTTTTGGAATACGATCTGATAAAGTTGATTATCGTACTTATCATTTGAATATGGCATTGCTCAAGACTCCTGAATTCCCTCTGCCTCCTCATTTTGAACATGAATTGTTGGTGACGTTTGATCGCGACATCGCGAATAGAAGGGAAGATATTGAATTTTTAAGCATGGATCATCCCATGGTAACTGGCGCAATTGATCTTATTTTAGGATCAGAAATCGGCAATTGTACTGCAATACTATCAACAGAACCCACTAATGAAAAAATTATCCTTGAAACAATTTATATCTTGGAATGCATTGCTGACAAAAAATTGCAGATCGATCGGTTTTTGCCACCGACACCAATTCAAATTATCGTCAATCACAAAGGTGAAGAGATAAGCGCTATTTTCTCTGCAGAAAAATTAAATAAAAGATGCGCAGAAAAAGCAAATTTGGAGCTATTAAAATCTCCCCATTTCAGATATGAACTTCTTCCAGCTATGTTGCAGAAAAGTGACAGCTTTGCCGAGGCAGCATCAAGAAAAGCAGTGAACGCTGCCATCAAACAAATGGAAGCGATTTTAGCAAAGGAAAAGGCTCGCTTGGTAGAATTGAGCGGATTCAATGCCAATATAGGCAAAGAAGAAATTCTTAATTATGAAAAACACATCCAGCAACTCAACAAAATACTGCAATCTGCTCAATTAAGATTGGACTCACTACGATTGGCGTATATTACCAATGCGAACTGCTGAAAAGTTTTAGGCATTTTTTTAATAGTGTCAGAGCCCGTAATAACATGATAAGATGATAGTCAATTCTATTTGTTGAAATGATCATAGTAGCATCCCGATTGTCCAACAGGGGCGCGAATATCTAGAGCGTCGCCGAAGGCGATTTTATCGAATGTTCATTCGCATTATTGACCTACCAAACAGGATTTTTATCTGCACTATTGTCAGTCAAATTCAGCAGTTGAAATGAGCAAATTGGGCAATAAAAAATTCAAATTTTTTAAAAAAAGTCTTGCATAATAAATAATTAATCATTATATTTTCACAAATTTTAAGCGGGAGTAGTTCAGTGGTAGAACACCACCTTGCCAAGGTGGGGGTCGCGAGTTCAAGCCTCGTCTCCCGCTCATTTATTTGTGGCGGCGTAGCCAAGTGGCTAAGGCGGAGGTCTGCAAAACCTCTATTCATCGGTTCGACTCCGATCGCCGCCTCAAAAAGGCAGTGCCGGGGTGGCGGAATTGGCAGACGCAAGGGACTTAAAATCCCTCGGATATTCAATATCCGTGCCGGTTCAAATCCGGCCCTCGGCACTATTAATTCCAGGTCTCGTTGAAATAAATGGCGCTGTAAATAAGAATGTAACAAGCGTAGCCATCTTATTTATGGCACGCTTTTTTATTATATAGATAAAAATGCAATAACT
>CAZNDR010000383.1:0-4672 GCA_964571835.1 uncultured Cytophagia bacterium
TTAATAATGCTTAAATTCTCTCCAGTTGACAAATGAATCCTACAAGAATTTATGATATGATGCACTTAGGCTGATAAAACGAAAATTAACAATTTACAATCGGAGCAAGTCATGAAAATATTATTAGTCTATCCGGAAACGCCATCTACATTTTGGAGTTTTAAAAATGCCCTAAAATTTATTGCCAAAAAATCATCGGAGCCACCATTGGGTTTGCTTACCGTCGCTGCTATGTTACCGGAAGATTGGGAAAAAAAGTTAATCGACATGAATGTGACCAAACTTAAAAATAAGCATTTAAAATGGGCAAACTATGTATTTATTAGCGGCATGAATGTGCACCAAAAATCCTTCAAGCAGGTGGTCCAGCGCTGCAATGAATTGGGGGTTAAGGTAGTGGCCGGCGGACCTTTAGTCACCACCGAATATGAACAAATTCAAGGCGTGGATCATTTTGTCTTAAATGAGGCAGAAATCACTCTACCGTTATTCCTAACTGATCTCAAAAATGGTTGCCCTAAAAAAGTTTATCAATCACCAGTTTTTCCTGATCTATCGAACACGCCAACGCCGCTCTGGAAGTTATTGGACAAGAAAAAATATGCCTCGATCAGCATTCAATATTCTCGCGGCTGCCCTTTCAATTGTGAATTTTGTAGCATCACCATGCTCAATGGTCACAGACCGCGCACCAAAAGCACAGAGCAGTTTTTGAGGGAGTTGGAATCGCTTTATCGAGAGGGTTGGCGTGGCGGTGTGTTTATCGTTGATGATAATTTCATTGGCAACAAAAACAAACTAAAAAATGAAGTTTTGCCTGCCTTGATTGAATGGTCAAAAAAACGTAAGTTTCCTTTTTCCTTTATGACCGAAGCTTCGATTAATTTAGCCGATGATGACAAATTGGTTGAATTAATGGTCGCTGCTGGTTTCGATGCAGCATTCATCGGCATTGAGACACCGAATGAAAATAGCCTGGCCGAATGTGGCAAACGGCAAAATCAGCAGCGGGATCTGGTGGCTTCGGTCAAAAAATTACAGCGTTGCGGCTTGAATATCGCTGGTGGTTTTATTGTCGGTTTTGATAATGATCCGTCCACTATTTTCGAGCAGCAGATCAATTTTATTCAGAAAAGCGGCATCGTAACGGCGATGGTTGGCTTGCTCAACGCGCCATCGGGCACGCGGTTATTCAATCGAATGAAATCTGAAAATCGGCTGCTGAATGTCATGAGCGGCGATAACATGGACGGCAGCATGAACTTTATTCCCAAAATGAGTTACTCAAAGCTAAAGGAGGGGTATAAAAAAATTATCACCACGATTTATGCCCCTAAAGAATATTACAAACGGGTGAAGACCTTTTTGCATGAATATCACCTGCCGCCAGTGCAAAATCATAAAATTAATTTGCGGAAGATAGGTGCCTTTTTTAAATCGCTGTGGATTTTGGGCTGTCTGGAAAAGGGCAAAAGGTATTATTGGAAATTGCTCTTTTACAGTCTGTTCAGGTGCCCGAGTAAATTTGCCCTAGCAGTGACATTGGCGATTTACGGCTTTCATTTTCGGAAGGTGGCGGAGACGGTTTAGCTTATCTTCGATACCGACTGGTAATCGGCATCCGTCGATCCCTGCCAAAAGCCCGCGGGGTAATTTTTATTCCGGGAGGACCCTGACGCCGTTTGTACTCATTTAAATCGACCAGGCGAATAACTTTGTTGACGATTTCTGGATCGTAGCCTTTGGCTAAAATTTCTTTGACGGATAAATTTTTTTCAATGTAATCCGCCAGCAGCGGATCCAAAATACGGTACGGCGGCAGGCTGTCTTCATCTTTTTGATTGGGGCGCAATTCAGCGGAAGGTGGTTTAATAATTGTATTTTTGGGAATGATGTCGCAGTGACGGGAAGCATTCAAATTTTCGGCTAATTGATAGACTAACAGCTTGGGCACATCTTTGATCACAGCAAAGCCGCCAGCCATGTCGCCGTACAGCGTGCAATAGCCAACGCTGACTTCGCTTTTGTTGCCGGTGGTCAACGCCAACCAACCGAACTTATTGGATAGCGCCATGATAATATTGCCGCGGATTCTCGCCTGAATATTTTCTTCAGTGACATCAAATGGTTGATCGGTGAAAGCGTCTTTGAGCATATCAAGATAACTTTCATAGGTGGCGTGAATGGGGATGATTTTATATTCAATGCCCAAATTATTGGCTAATTGTTCAGCGTCGGTCAGGCTGGAGGCTGAAGAGAATTTTGACGGCATGGCGACACCAATCACATTTTCAGCGCCCAACGCATCAACCGCAATCGCTGCCGTTAGAGCAGAATCGATGCCACCACTCAAACCTAACACGACTTTTTTAAAACCGTTTTTTTGTACGTAATCGCGAGTGCCCAAGACGAGGGCATGATAAATTTCAGAGATCGGATCAAGTTTTTGCCGGGGAGTGATCTTTAGTGCTGCGCGAGTTAAATTGACTGGACGCGGAGCTGGTAAGCCCACTGTTTTTAATTCATATTTTGGAGGGAAAGATTTTTTCTTGTTATTGTAAAGGGCGTCAGCTAGGCGTAATGGTTGAAGCGATGAAACATCGATATCATAAACCAGCAGGTCTTCGGCAAACTCTTTGGCTTGCGCTAAAATTTCTCCTTTTTCATTGGCAATCATACTGGAGCCGTCAAACACCAGTTCATCCTGCCCGCCGATTAAGTTGGCGTACAGCATCAAGACGCGGTTCTTTTTTGCCCGGTCGGTCACCAATTTTTCCCGCTCTTCGATTTTGCCCGAGCAGTATGGCGAAGCTGAAATGTTCACGATAATCTCAGCATTGCCAATCAGCGCTTCGGTCTCAATGACGCTTTCAGCAATCCACAAATCTTCGCAAATGCTCAAGCCGATTTTTATCCCCTTCAACTCAAAAATGATCGCTTCGTTGCCAGACTCAAAATAACGCTTTTCATCGAAAACGCCGTAATTGGGCAAATGGATTTTTCGATAGACAGCGCACAAGTTGCCATCACAAATTACAGCTGCGCTATTGTATAAAAAATTGTCATGTGAATCCACAAAACCAATGATGGCAGTGATATTTTTCGTTCTCGGCAAGATATATTGAAGGCTTTGTAGATTGTCCTCAATAAATTGATGGCGCAATAATAGATCTTCAGGTGGATAACCAGGGATAGCCAATTCCGGGAAGACAATCAGATCAACATCGAATTTCTTTGCTCGCTGGATATTTTCTAAAATTTTGTCTATATTACCATTGAAATCACCGACCGTCACATTTATCTGTGCCAATGCAACCCGCAATAGTTCCGACATGAATAATGTCCTCATTCTCCCATTATTTTTATGATAAGTCTTTTACGGCGTCTCCCATCAAATTCAGCATAATAAATTTGCTGCCATGGCCCAAGATCGAGTTTGCCTGCTGTCACTGGAACGATGACCTGGTGTCCGATAAGCAAATTTTTCAGATGGGCATCACCATTGACTTCGCCAGTTCGATGGTGGCGATAGTTAGGACCTTCGGGAGCCAACTTTTGCAGCCAATCCTCGATATCTTGAATTAATCCGGATTCAGCATCGTTCACATAAACGCCAGCCGTGATGTGCATGGCCGAAACCAGAATCATCCCTTCTTGAATGCCACTTTTTTTCAAAACTTCTTCAACATCGCCGGTGATATTGATAAATTCTCTCTTTTTTGAAGTATTGATACAAATATATTTGGTGGCAAATTTCATATAAATTATCTTTAAAAGAAAGCGTTTGAATGACTAACGCGAATTTCCTTGATCAATTTTTCCCGTTCTCGCTGCTGCAAAACTTACTCATTGACAAATAAAAATTCTCGTTCAGTTAGTATTTGATTTATGCCATCAGTCTGATCGTAACAATGGTAGAGAATTTCTATCAGTTCAGTTTCATCAAAACCGTTGCTCAATTGCTTCAGTTCATCGGCCATAATCTCTGTTTGTTCGACCAGTTGTTGGTCAGAGCGATAAATCTGCAAAAGAATTTCCGGTTGCTCGGCTATTTTTTTATAAAAACTTTTGTCAGCGCAGCAAGAATTTTCTAACGTACAGAGCAGCAATTCTATCCCCGAAATGACACGAGCGTAATTATCATTTATTTTAGGATCAGCTTTTTTTTGATCGATAGCGATGATCTCAGGAAATTGCTGCAATATTGAGCCCAGTTTTTTTCTCAAGAAGTTGCGCAAATTTTGATCAGTCCGACTCGATTCAGTCGGTGTGGAATAGCCAGCATAGCCGTCGATGACTTGGGAGAGCTTTTCTTTTATTCGATCAATTTCTTGATCAAAATTTTTCATAATACACTCCTTGAAAAATTGACGTTTGGCCAGAAATCTATTATTAAAATGAGCTTTATATTTTAACGATTTCTAACAGTCCGTTTAAATTGGAAATTTGAAAGTCAGGTTTTGGATATAAGTCGGCTAACTGGACCTGGCGGCGATTGATCCAAATTATTTTGATACCAGCGTTCACAGCGCCCACGATGTCTGAGCTGGGAGAATCGCCCACCATCACCACCTCTTCTTTTTTTAGTTTCATTTTTTCCAAGACATAATAAAATAATTCGGCATCCGGTTTATATTTTTTTAATTGAAAGGAAGTGACAATAGTGTTAAAT
>CAZNDR010000384.1:0-4665 GCA_964571835.1 uncultured Cytophagia bacterium
TCAATGGAAGAAATCAACCCATTTCCGTTGCCAAAATTATCCTCAGCCGAATTTAAAATAACCAATAATGGTTTCTGTGTCAGGTATTGGAATCCCCTAATTACCTTAGCTTCATCCTTGTTAAACGACAAAGTCCGAATGGGCTGATTGTGATTCAGATGATCTAAAATTCGCTTTAATATCTTTTCTTCATTAATCAGATCTGTGGTCTTTTTGCCGCGCGACAATTGGTAACCGATTCGCTCCAGCCGCGTTTCGGTAAAAATCAAATCGAACAATAACAGCTCATCGCTGATTGTTTCGATATCTTTAAGCGGCGTAGAGCTGCCATTCAATTCATCTTTATAATTTTTCACCACCAATGCCAATGCATCGGTATTTTTTACTGCGTTCAAAAATTCGCTGGACAATGTACTCTGCTTGGCTGAACCAGTTGACAGACCGACAAAATCTATTATTTCAATAGTCGCAAAGGTTGTCTTTTTCGGAAGATAAATTTGAGAAAGCCGGCGCACCCTTTCATCGCCGACCTCCATAATCGCTAAGTTAGGTTCCGCCTTTTTATTTGAGAAAGCGTTAACTTCAGCTTTTGATTTTGTCAATGCTTTAAATATAGTCGTTTTGCCAGATTTCGGTAATCCAATTAATCCTAACTTCATGTTTCAATACCTTTCTACTAAAACAGCAGGAAAGTCACCCACTGATCTCATAAATTTTTAGCCGTGTAACAAAACTTGCTGATCCTGCTCTTTGAATGACATTGCTAAGTGTCCGGACAAGCCTTTATTGTTCTTTTTCTATCTCATAGCAATCAATTTCTTTTGAATCGATTGCCAAAGAATTGGGTCGAATTATATAAAAAAAACTAAGCTTTATTCGCTTTGGCTATGTATTAAGTTCCCAACTTTTTTTTCGAAAATGATAAAATGGATCATATAGAAAATTTCCTCCAGAAGTAAAGCCCAGAGACTAAAAACCTTTCGTTGCCAGCAGTATTTTATTAGGGGCGAAGGAATTATTCGTCAGAATGATCATAGAGCCAACTCAGCTCTCATATTCCGCTTTCAATTCCGGATTAAAGCGTGCTTTGCGTTCATGGCAATTCTCCCGCATACATAATTGACAGCTTACCAATTCGACTCCAGTCGAATAGCACAAACCAGAAACCGATTTGTTGGGAATCATCAAACAGCTTTTTGTCAATTCAACGCCGATTAATTTTTTCGTATCGCCTAGCAACGAGAATAGCGGCTTCTGCTGTTCAATGCGCCAGACATTGCCGTCAGCGGAGCCGGGACTCATAGAAGGCAGTTTAGTTAAGTTATATTTTTGTTTGATAAAAGCGAACAAATAATCAACCGCCGCTTCCAATGCTTTTTCTTTGATGGTATCAAGGCAAAACCATTTTAAAAATTCATCTCTGGGGATAGCCATATTTTCCAACTCGCTGCCACAGGTTGCAACAAATACAAAAGTTGTCTCTACTGTGCTCAGAATTTTAGCCAGGATATGACTCTCAAACTCCACGCTATTCACGCTCACACGGTCACCATTTCTTTCAGTAATGCGGCATTGCCTAAATGCAGCCTTCGGTTTTATTAAAGTCAGCGCCAAATCCATCAAATCAGATAGTTCATTTGCATATTCAGAATTGTTCTTAATTTTCATGCTATTGAAGATGCCATCCTTTTCCAGATTAAATGGAATATTATTCAAAAGGTGAAGGGTTTTATCTGTCATAAATTTTCTCGATAAAATTTGTCAAGCTCTGGTCAATATCATTTTTAACTTTTGCTCAATCACTGGCGGGTCTTCTATTTCCGATAGATGATGGGCATCAGTGCCCACTAAAAATTTCACGCCAACTTCCCTGCCGATTGCCCATAATCGTTTGGCAAAAATAGGATCGAAAAAGATAGCCTTCGTATTCAACTCCCAGGCAACCTGATTCTTTTTTCCCAATTCCAAAATATCCGCCAGCTCATTGTCGGACAAAGCTTGAGTTACTTGGGTGTGATCAGCCAGGATATCATGCAAATAAATACCAACAAAGGGATGAGCGATGCAATCCGCTCGTTTCGCGTTGATCAAATTTTCTAAAATGCACAGCGTGTGCTCAGCATAAGCTCGGGCTGTTCTTTCTGCTGGATGTTCCCAAAAAGCGAGATGATAATGGTTGGTCGAATAAAGTCGAAAATCTATCTTCCGATTGATCGCCAAGGTATCGCCAAATTTATTAATGCCGAACGCCGACAGTTCAGCGCCAACAATCAGCTCGAGCTGTGGATGAAATTTTTCGACTTCATTTTTGACGAGGTTTATCTTATTCAGCAAATCATTTTTATTATCATGATCATGATCCACCAAGGCGACTTTTTTCAGCCCCCTTTTTTTTGCCTGAGATAAAATATTAGGCACAATCATGTCCGCTGCGGCACAGGCCGAAAAATGCGTGTGAATGTGGAAATTTGATTTGACTAATTCCGGAAGTAAATTCATGGCAATCTTGTATTAATCAAAATTTAGACAATGAATGCTAATTATGGATCACTATTGAAATGTGAAACCATCGCTGTATCGGTGAAATTCCAAAACCTAATTTTCAAATTCCAAATCCATCTCAACTTCAAAATTCCAAACAGATCTCAATTGGGAATATCCATATTATTCAGCCAACTAAATAGGATGCTGCTTTTCTTATCACAAGGAAGAACAAGCCCAGCCTAACAAGACCAAATAATTTTAGGATGTTGAATTTATTTGGAATTTCGTGTTTTAAAATTTGGCTTTTGCAGTTACCTTCATTTAGCAAATTTTTCAAACAACCGTCTTCCCTGGTGGGCTATTTCCCGTTTCATGTCCTTTTCATTGTTTATTATCAGCACAAAATCCTTCATCAAAAATTGCCCGTTTTGAACAACGCAACAAACCGGGTACTCCACAATGCCATAGAGGTAATGCGCCCAGAAATTATCGCTGGTCAGCGGCGTGGGCGGTACGTAGTCCCAGACTAAAAAATCAGCCCGGTCACCAACCTGCAGCGATGGGAAATCATCAAAATATTTTTTGATAAAATATAGCTGATCAAAATAAATTTTTTGTATCCAATTAAACGCTTGCTCAAAACTGGCGCCTGACTGGCGATAGAGTCGAAAAAGCTGTTTCAGCGAGCCGGCGATATCCGCGTTCATGCCATCAGTCCCAACCAAAATAGGAATGGACAGAGGCACTTGAAGGAAATTTGGCAAGCCAACGCTGTTGTTCAAATTTGAATCCGGATTGTAAGCCAGCGCCGCACCAGATTTTTTGATGGTTTGATAATCCGGCTCGATCAAATTGACACCGTGTGCCAAAATTGATCTCTCGTTCAGCAGTCCAGCTCGCTCCAATCGTTGGGTTGGCGGCAAGCCAAATTTTTCCACGCTGGCAAGTCGATCGATTTTATCTTCGCACAAATGAATATGAATGGCAGAATTAGTCTCTTTAATTATTTTGGCCGCGTAAGTCAATGTTTCATCGGAAATAGTAAATGATGCATGCAAGCCCAACATGCCCTTAAAATTTTTTTCGTTCTTTTGAATCAGCGACCGATTTTCCTGCAGGGACTGGTCTCTCAATTTATCTCCGTTGCGATCCGAGGTCTCAACACACAATACTCCGCGCAGCCCGTATTTCTCCAGCACCTCCCTGATAATCCTCAAGCTGCCACAGGTCGCATTGGGCGAAGCATGGTGATCGAAAATATAAGTGACTCCCTGCCGAATGGATTCCCAGGCTCCCAATTGTGTTGAAGCCTGCACCATTTCCAGATCCAGCGCCCAATCCAGTTTCCACCACAGATTTTTCAGCACGTTCTCAAAATTGTCCAACGGCCCAAGCTGCGGTAAGCCTTTGGCCAGGCGCGAATAAAAATGCTCGTGAAAATTGATCAGCGGAAGCGTAACAATCCTTCCCCACGCATCCCAGCCCTGTTTTTGGTACTGCGGATTTTTCAGCCAATTTTCAAAATTTTTGGGCAAAATTTGTTGAATAATCCCATCGGCAATTTGGATATCGGCAAAAACCGGTTCAATTTTATTGCCGTGTATTTGACAGAGCCAGGCATTGCAAATGGCCCTGTTGATAAAATTGTCTGTCATATTGCAGCTATTTTTTTTGATTACTGGAGTTGGGGATAATAATAAAGCTTTTTAGTGATAAATGCAAGCTATTATTGTTTCGACAGCGCCAAATTGATTAAAGAAAAAAAACCGATTTGATGATAGCAAAATATTGGTTGTTTTAATACCAAAACATGAATGAAGCAGTAGAATTTTTAGGCAGCCGAGCCTATTTCAAGCCGCAGGTCTTTTGCCTAGCTTGTTAACTTGTCGGGCAACTTTTTATCATTAATCAAAATTATTATTGACATTGAGGGCTTGATTTTAAATAGTGCTCTATGCGATCTCATTTGATCGGACTTCGTGAAAAAATTATCCTGCTGAAAGGGTTCATTTCATGTCGCAGCAAATTTTCCAATTGCCGCTTCTAAACAAGCCCCAAAAACTGACAAAGCAAATTCGAGCAGAATAGAACAATGCTGACCTTTTGTGTTCGCAGAGAGTGGTGCTGTGCTGGGCAATGGCGCAATGATTGAAGGCAGGTACATCAGGACGTATATTATGT
>CAZNDR010000385.1:0-4657 GCA_964571835.1 uncultured Cytophagia bacterium
CGGTGGTGGCATTAAGTGGGAATGGACTTACCTTTATGATCGAGTTGCACACTCTTTTGCAGCCAGACCATCGGGAAAACTGACCTGGCTTATTCTACCAAATATTGAATTTTAAACAATGACGTTGTACTTGTCTGGTAAGTTACTAATCTGATGATTCCAACGTTCTGTTTAATCATGTTATTTTCTTTTAGACAGTTTCACTTTGCCATCAGGCTAGCTTTTAAATTTTATAAATTACGCTTATAGTGGCTTCGCTATTAACGTATTGCAAAGCTCGAAACTAAATTTCTTTTGAAGCAACCAGTTGTTTTGATTTGTTGACAGCGAGAAGAGCGCAGATATATTTTCTCACTGTTGCTCAAAGCGCAAAAGAATTTTTTAAGGATAATTGAATGGCAATTCTTGCCTTTTGTGGCAGTCCGCGAAAAAATGGCAATAGCTCTCTCTTGCTGGGTGAATTTATCAGAGGCGCAGAAAAAAATGGCGCTTTTGTGGAAACGGTGGACGCTAACCAGATGAATATAAAACATTGCCGCGGGTGCTTACGCTGTAATTTATTGAAGCGCTGCTCCATTCGGGGCGATGATTGGGATGATTTAAGTCACAAAATAATGGCAGCTGATGTGCTCGTTTTCGCCGCTCCAGTTTATTTCCATCATCTGCCGGCACCCGTGAAGTCAATCATTGATCGATTTCGTTCTTTTCATCACGTGCAAATTTTGGCGCAGGGATTGAAGCATACTCCCTGGAACGCTTGGAAAAAGCATATTCTTTTAATTTTATGTCTGGCAAATCCGATGCCCACCGACGCTGAGCCCATTGTGGAATTGTTCAAATTTATCTGTCAAGAACTTGGCGCTGGAAATAAATTGACGACCGTTATCGGAACTCGACTGGCAGTACCAAGACAAGTCATGATGGAAAAAGCTGAGCTAACAATTTTGTACGAAAAGCTAAAACTTCCCCTTCATTTGGTAAATGACGATTTTCAAAAAAATCAACAGTTGAGGAAGCGGTGTTTTGAATTAGGCAGCTCAATTGCCTTAATTCATCATAGCTGACCCTTGAAAATCCTTTACTAATTTTGGCGGGGCTATTGATAGTTCAGCAATTCAATTATTACTGATGCTGTTTTAATAATCTGGCCAATATTTCATATTGATCAGTAGCTATAAAATCAACGCCGCAGTCAATTGCAGCACGCCATCTTTCCGAAACTCTTTCTATGGAACCAAAATTATAGCTGTCACTCCAGCCCATGGATTCATCCCTTTGGTAACCATCAAGCGTATAAAAGCGAATCCACAGTCCAAGTTGATGGGCGCGGTCAACGAGCGCCTGCAATCTTACTTTTTCAGCTTTAGACCATTGATTATTATATCTATCTTTTTCCACAACAGACCATGAATTATTCCACCATCGGCGATAATTTGTCTGTCCTTTTGGCGCCATCGTTTCAGGCGGTACTTCAACGCTGTCACCAACAGTCTGGATGGCACCAAATAAAAGCAGCTTCTCCCCCACTTTAACGGAGTCATGAAAAATAATCTCTTGACTATTTTGTTGGCCAGTCAAAACCAAAATCGGCCTAAGCTCCAATGGCGCGACTTTATTTTTATTCTTCAACCTTTTAGCAGTGCATAGCCAATCTTGATACTCATTAAGTAATTTCCAGATCGCTACATAATGATCTCGCACATTTGTTTTGAAATCAAGATTTAAAATAATCAGCGGCCAGTTGGATTTATCGCTGCTTTGCATTTCTTTTTCGATGATTGGCCTAATCCTTTCGAAAAAATATTCCCGCAAGGTAGGCTCATTTCCCGAATACGGCTCGCCGTGAGCGATAATAGACCGCGATTTCCCGCTTAAGCTGTCAGCAAACCAAACTAAATCTTGTTCAACAGCCAGAGGAAATCCGCACGCGAGAGCCCTATTGAGGCGATCAAACCATTGGCCATGATAGGGATAGCAATTGTGGGCATCAAGAAGAGTACGTTTGCCGGGTTCAAAATTCTGTTGACCAATGAAGCAGTTAAATTCTGCAAAGCAAAGGCAACAAATCAGCACGGTTAAGACGAAAATTAGCTTTTGATTGTTTTTCATTTTACAACTCTGTTGTTGATTTGCATTGAAAAAGCTGAGGACTATCCACTTTAGCACTTTTAATATGCTTTTTTATCATTAGCTTTCCATGACTGTTCTTTATTTATCTTAAAATGTTGGACCATTAATGTTTATTATTGCAGAGGGCCAACTTACTTTTCCTAAAACAATTTTCATGGCATGCGGTTCGACCTCAATTTTCCATTGACCAATTTTTGTATGGAAATATTTAATCTGATTGAGGACAGGCGAATATCCGCTCGATGAATAGATATGCTTTTCGCCAAATAGCATGGCGAAAGGAAAATTATTTTTCTGCAGCCATTGGTGCGCTTCATGTAATAGTAGTTTGACATAACCCTTTCCTCGATGGTCGGGTTGGACTGCCACTTCAGCAATGCCGCCTATTCGATAATTGCCTTTTTCTGTGCTAATGATTTTCTCATGGACGGCTAATTGGGCGGTGACCCTGTTGCCATCATCAATGTACCAACGATGTTGAGGCTTTTCTTTAAAAAAGCGCTGCCTTTGAAATAACGGTTCGTTGGAAAAGCATATTGAAAGTAATTCAATAATTTGTTTATCTAAACGTTCATCTACTAAAAAATCTTGAATATATTTAATCATGCAAAATTTTCTCGCTCGCCTTTATTACTTGATGGATCCAATTTGAGCCATCAGAAATTTAAATCTATCACTTTCTTGTGCTTTCGAGAGCGTTCGGCAGCAAATACCATTAAATAGGATTCAAGTGTTTCCCGAAGCGTCGATAATTCTTGTTGAGGATTGTGGTCTAAAATAGCAGTAAGAAAACTTTTCATCAGTCCATCATCTCCGCCGCCATGACCGCTTAATAGTGGATCTTTGGGGATATCAACGGAGATCGTTTCGGTTTTGTCATTTAAAAAATTGTAATACTCAATCATCTCGCCATCTCCATAAAGCTCACCAAGCGTACCAAAAATTCGAGTCTTTCGGAATGCCATTTTATTAAAACCAGTCATGGTAAACGATGCGGTTTTATTGCCTTCAAATTGCATGATGACGACTTGATTATCAACTACATCATTATCACAGTGATAAACGCATCTGCCGTAAGGACCTGTCTCTAATGCTTTCATAATGCCTGCAAAGGAAGTATCATCCGATAATATATCATTTGGCCAATTCTTTTTTCCTTGCTCAGCAAATTTGAGATAAACATTTTTCGCGGAATAAGGGCACGAGTGGATCAGCGAACATGTCAAACATCGATTCGATGCGCCTTGCGGTGCTTTCTCTTTGCGAAAATGGTTTAATCCGCCAAAGGAAGCAACAGAAAGGCATTTGCTTCCCATAATATAGCGAAGCCAATCGAGATCATGACAAGATTTTGTCATTAGCATAAACGATGACTCGGATTCCTTTCTCCAATTTCCTCTGACATAAGAATGAGCCTGATGCCAATAGCCCACTGGTTCTAAATGTTGAATATTAACAATCTCCCCAATAATTTTTGAACCAATTAGCGATTTCAATTTTTTTGTAAATGGAGTGTATCGCAAGACATGGCACACGGAAAATATTATGCCGGTCTTTTCCACAGTAGCGATAATTTGTCTGCATTCTGATTCGGATGTCGCCATCGGCTTTTCTAATAAAATATGATAGCCCTTCCTGGCAAATGCGATTGCTGGCGCCGAATGCATGTTGTCCTGCGTTGCGATGATAACAGCATCGGCAAATGTCGCTTGTTTGGCAATTTTTTCCCAGTCTTCAAAAATCTTATCATCTGCAATATGGTGTGATCGGGCGATTAGTTCGCGCTGGTATTTTCGTGGCTCAGCTACTGAGATAATTTTTGCAAGCTGTGGATTTTTGGCTATATATTGCGCATAAGCTTGACCACGATTTCCAGCACCAATTAAAATTAGTTTAACCTGCCTCATAAGCAATATCTCGCTATTCTCATACCTGATGTCAAAAATAGATAATAGTGTTGCACTTGTCAAACAACTTTCTGTCGGCAACTATTTATCAATTTCTTTCATAAAGAGCCATGAACCTGTACTCGCCTCCTTCGACCTGAAATACTGAACAATTGTTTTCTTCTCCAACCATCTTAATTTCAGGATCATTTTGCGCCAATTGCCCATTTTCTGTAATGGCCAGACAATTCTGATTGGGAATATAAATCATTGCAGTGGTATTTATTGGGACTGACACTTTCAAAATAAATTCGGATTCTTGAATTTTCCAATCAACAGCGATGTTGCCATTAATTGAAATATATTCGCCTTTTGCCCAGGTAATATTTCCTCCTATCTTTGGATAAATAATAAAATGTTTATAGCCTGGATATGACTCGTCCAGGTTGATACCTAAAATATTTTGGTACATCCACTCTCCCACGGATCCAAAAGCATAATGATTAAAAGAATTCATTCCCGAGCTTTGAAATCCCCGTCCAGCGACAAACGCATCCCAGCGCTCCCAAACTGTGGTTGCTCCCTGCTTAATGCTGTAGCCCCAGGAAGGCAAACGATCACTTTGTATTAATTTGTAAGCA